>NZ_JAKSYN010000195.1:0-36075 GCF_022829565.1 Methylobacterium sp. J-001 | reverse complement strand
AGCGCAAGTCTCTTCGTTGCGCTGCAAGCGTGCCACGGCTCCAGCCAGGCGTTCTTGCAAGAGCAGGCGGTTTGGCAGGCCGGTGAGTGGATCGAGACGCGCCAACTCGTCAGCACGCGCCTCGTTCGCCTTGCGGGCGCTGACATCCTCAAGTGTTGCGACCCATCCTTCACCCGCGACGGAACGGATCTCGACCTGCAGCGTGTGATCCTGGCCCGCCACCTCAAACGAAGCGGCGGTTTGGAGGTCGCGTGCGCCTCGCAGGGCCTCGAAGATTTCTTGCCGCGATTGCGAAGCGCCCGTGCACAGGGCTCGAAGCAATTGCCGTGAGGATAGATTGGCCGTCTGCTCGAACTTCATATTGTTGAGTAGGCGCTCGGCCGGGTTGGTCATGATAACGACCCGGCCTGAGGCGTGGATTATCAACAGGCCATGCCGTATTACATCGAGATATCGGCTCCAGATGAGGTCCGGAGCAGAGTTTGGTTCCAACCAGATCGTAGGTGGCACCATCTTGCGCCGTGAAGCGCCGAAGTGATGCAGATCAGCGCTCATCCCACGAGGGCCTTCGATTGAGGCTGCCGGGCAGCATATGAGAGGACGAATAGGACACTTATAAGGACGAGTGTTTTAATGTGAGGTGCATGGCTATCGGGATTGTTTGATATACCGTTTGTCGCAGCGTACGTTTCGGGCCGTCCGCCGCTGAGCCCATCTGATAGCGCGAAGCGTAGGTGAGCTAAGGCTGCGAGATCGTTCCCTTGTCTCATTAGGGTTTAGATCGCTGATCAGAAACAGCATGCGTTACCACTCCCCTAAAAAGGACAATTGTCCTATCAATCATATGTCGGGTATCCGATCGCTTTCCCGACGAGTCGTCCCAACTTTCAGAAGCCCTACCAAACCGGCTCATTTTTTGTCGGGAAAATATGTCGGAATTTCAAACGCCGGTGAAACGCTCGGTCAGGCGGGCATGTTTGCTTCGAGCCACGGTCTGCCAGAAACCGGACAGGCAGCTTTCGGCCAGATGCAGCATACACGAAGCGCTGGCCTGAGCGTCTCAGATGGGTAGAATTCATTCAGTCTACATTTGGTCAAGGCGCGTGAAAAGCGGACTTCAGTTAATACGGAAGCTGCCAAAACGGGCAGTTCGCTTTCTATTTGAGATCAGCGTTGTGTGCCTGGCAATCGTATTGGTGCCGTTCGTCGCAACACCGTCTTTTGCTCAGTCAATAACTAAGAAGAAATAATTTTCCGAAACAACGATTATTACAATTATTTTAAGGAAAGCTTTAGCGCTTATCGCGACCGGCGATGAAGGACGTTGCTAGGAAATACATCCGCTGGTCTTGCTTAACCAATTACGCTATCTGTCTAAATTTTATCAATTTCATGAATAAGATCAGCAAAGTTCTCGATGGGTTGAGGGCGTCCGATGAAGTACCCCTGAACCTCGTCGCAGCCCGCCTTTGACAAAAATCGCAGCTGCGCCGCCGTCTCGACCCCTTCCGCGACAACACCCATCTTGAGGCTGCGACCGAGACCGAGGACGGCTCGGACAATCGCCTTCGATTGCGGGTTGGCGTCCATGCTGCTTACGAAGGACCGGTCGATCTTGATTTTGTCGAAGGGAAACGCTTGCAATGTAGCCAGCGACGAATAACCCGTACCGAAATCATCCATGCTGATGCGGACGCCCATCGCCTTAAGGCGGCACAGGGTGGCTAGGGCGCGAGATAAATCGTTGATGATCACCGTCTCGGTGACCTCAAGCTCCAGTCGGGCCGGCGATAGGCCAGTCTCGGCCAGGATTGCGAGAATTCGCTCGGGTAGATCGGTCTGAGAAAACTGCCGGGGGGACAGGTTGACCGCAATTTTGAGCGGCCGGACCCAGCCTGCCGCTTCGCGGCAGGCTGCTCGCAAGACTAGTTCGCCCAGCGGCAAGATCAGGCCGGTTTCCTCGGCGAGACCGATGAATGTGGCCGGCGCGATCGGTCCCCGTGTGGGATGGGTCCAGCGGGCGAGGACTTCGAAGCCGACGATTTCGCCCGTGTCGCTCCGAGCCTGAGGCTGATAATGTAGGGCGAGCGTCTCGCTCGAAATTGCATGCCGCAGGTCGCTCTCGAGACTGAGGCGCTCGGCGGCCCGATCGTCGAACCCAAATTCGAAGATCCTGAAGGTGCCGCGCCCGTCCGCCTTCGCCTGGTATAAGGCGAGATCGGCGCGCCGGAAGACCGTCTCGCCATCCGTGCCGTGCTCGGGTGACAAGGCGATACCCACGCTGACGCCGACCTCGACGGATTGTGCGCCGATGAGCGTCGGCACTCGTACCGCGGCGACCAGACGAGCAGCTAGATCGGATACCGCTCCTACGCGGTCGACTTCGGAAACAAGCACGGCGAACTCGTCTCCGCCCAGGCGCGCGACCAAGTCGCCGATCTGAACAACCTGGTTCAGACGGCCGGCCATCTCCCGTAGCAACACGTCGCCTGCCAGATGACCAAGCGTGTCGTTGACCGCTTTGAACCGGTCGAGGTCAAGAAAAAGCACCGCGCACCCGCCCCCACGCCACCGCATGTCGTCGAGCCGCTGGTTCAGGCACTCGTGAAACAGAGTTCGGTTAGGCAGATCCGTCAAAGCATCATGGCGCGCCATGTGCGCGATGCGCCTCTCGTTCTGCTTGCGCTCTGTAATGTCGGTGAAGGTGCGCACCGCGCTACCGTCTGGCAGCGGCACGGTCCTTATTTCCAGGACGGTGCCGTTCGGGCGCTCGCGCTCATAGGTCTGCGGCCGCGACTCCAGGCCGCCGCTCGCAACCCAGCGCTGGAAACCCGGATCAGATTTGCGGAAATCGTCCTGCTCCTGCTGATAGCGCACGACCGTCGAGAAGCTCGGATTCGACTGCATCAGTGCGGCGGGCAGTTCCAGCAGTTCGATGGCACGAGCGTTACAGACCTGCACGATGCCGTCGGCGTCGACCATGAGCAGTCCCTGATCCATCGTGTTCAGGGTGTTCGTTAGCAGCGTGCTGGTCTCCTGAAGACGCTGCTCAGTGCGGCGGATCTCGGTGACGTCCAGCACCGTTCCGAACGTCACGACGGATGTACCTGCCGCATTGCGGTCGCATCGACCTCGCACAAGCAGTACGCGGACCTCGCCGCTCGGCTGAACGATCTTGGCTGGGTATTCAAACCGGGTGCCAGCGGCGACGTGGTCGGCCAGCAGCGCCAGGACCCGCGCGCGATCCTCGGGATGGTAGGCCATCAGTACCGGTTCGCGCGTGATCTTCAAGTCTTCCGCGAAACCGAAGATGCGGCGCGCCTCGTCCGAGAAATAGCCAAGGCCGGAGATTTGGTCGAATTGCCAATGACCCACATGGGCCATCTCTTCGGCCAGGACCAACAAACGATTGGCCTCGACGAGGGACGTCCGCACCTGAGCGGCTTCCCGCGTGGGAGGCGCGACCACATCGCCTGATTGCGAGCTAGAAATCAGCACGATGAGGAATCCATCGACAGCACGTCAGAATGACGATGCCGCGACGACACTTCAATACCATTAACGCCGCGATCGATCTCGACGTATTTCGGCACTAAGTATCGGTGGGACTGCTTGCATTTCTCGCTCTTAGACGAGTCCAATGCCACGGCCGCTGTGACAAAGGGTGAGGTCCAGTCAAGGTCCTCGCCGCGGGCAACCCACGAACTCAGATTGTCGGGGCAGACCGGAACAACCCGGCCCGCAGCGGGACGTCGCTGACGGTATCCTGCTCCGCAAAAAATTATTGATTGGCCAAGCGTGCAAAATCGCCGCGAATAAGGTTAAGGTTTCCTTACCGAGCTAGTGAGGATCCCTGATGTCGACGATCGAAGCCATGCGCCCGCAAGGACTCAAGGCGCGCGCTGTGTCCCTGCTTGAGCGCATCACGTATCGTCGCGCCATCGATACCGAAGACCGCGAAGCGATTTTCCGCCTCCGCTACGAAGCCTACCTACGGGAGGGCGCGATCACCGCCCGGGCGGATAAGCGTTTCACCGATGCCGTCGACGAGCAGAAGAACGCATTCATTTACGGTGTATACGTCGATGGCGCGCTCTCGGGGTCGATCCGTCTCAACATCACCCTGCCATACGCGAGTGCCCTGCCGACGACCGCCGTGTTCCCCGACATCATCGAGCCGATGATCGATGCCGGCTGCATCATCGTCGACCCCACCCGGTTCGTCGCGAATCTCAACCTTTCGCGCCGCCTGCCGGAATTGCCCTACTTGACACTGCGACTCGCGTGGCTGGCAATGGAGCATTTTGAGGGCGAGTACATCCTGCTCGCCATCCGCCCCGAGCATCGTGCCTTCTATCGCCGTTATTGGAGTGCGACAGAACTGTGTGAGGCTCGACCTTATCCGAAGCTCACGAAGCCGGTAGGCCTGTCAGTCGTGAACTATCTGGACGTGAAGAAGACCGTCGAGGCCCGGTATCCCTTCCTGGCGTCTACCGATGCAGAGCGCGCAAGCCTGTTTGCGTCAAATTACACTCCGGTGGAGACTGATGACACCCTCACCAATATTTGGCAGATCGAGCCGGCTCGAGTGGAGCGCAACTTCAGCGTTTAAGGGAAGCGATTGTCCAGACGGCTCAACACGCCGGTGAATAACCGACGATGGCTCATGCTGACCGTCCTCTTCATCGCGCGGTCGGCCATCGCCTATCAGTTCGAGTCGATCGCGGCCGGATCCTTCTCCCTGACGGAAGGCACGGAACTGGGCTTTGCGCAGCTCGGCCTTCTGATCGGCTGCCACATGCTGCCCGGTATCGTGCTCGCTCTGCCGGGCGGTCTGCTGGCCCAGCGGTTCGGGAGCAAGCCCATCGTCCTCATCGGCTTGGGTCTGATGGTGGTTGGCGCCTTGACGATGGTCACCATAGAGGTGCCAATGCTGTTCGCCGGCCGCATCATCAGCGGTGCAGGCGGGGTTCTGCTGAACGTCGTACTTACGCGGATGGTTACGGACTGGTTCGCCGGTCGTGACGCCGTGCTCGCCTTCAGCATCTTCGTAGCAAGCTGGCCCCTCGGCATTGCGCTCGGGCTCGTGACATTGCCGGCGACCGGCATCGTCTATGGTTGGAGCGGCATCGCAATCGTGAGCGCGCTGCCAAGCCTCCTCGCTTTGGTCCTCGTACATTTGTTTTACCGCGACCCACTTCAGCACGTTGATATGCGCTCTGCCGCAACTGCAGGGCTAAGAGTGCGCGATTACGCGCTTGCTACGGGCGCCGGCGCCGTCTGGGGCCTCTACAACGTGTCCCTTGTCATCTTCGTGTCGGCGGCCCCCGACCTCTTTCTGGCGAACGGTTACACCCTGGCCAACGCCAGCTTCATCGCGAGTGTCCTTGGCTGGGTGCTCGTCGTCGTGCTGCCCGCGGGTGGCTGGATCGCGCAGCGCGTGGCGCGTCCTGTAGCCTTCACGGTCGCGAGCCTCATGCTCGTTGCCAGCGCGGCCGTCGCGATGGCGCTTGGTCCCCAGACGATCGTCGCCTTCGTGGTCCTGGCCGTGATCTTCGGGCTGCCGGCGGGGCTGCTACTGGCGCTTCCGGGTGAGTTGCTCTCCGCGGACAGTCGCGCCGGCGGCATGGGGATGTTCTATCTAAGTTTCTACGTATCGATGACGGGCCTGCCGGCGGTCGCCGGTCTGATCCGCAATGTGACGCACACCGTTGCGGGTCCGGTTCTATTCGGGGCGTGCATGGCCATGCTTGCGGCCCTTGGCATGCTCCTGCTAGCACCGCATCGTCAGACGGTCGCAGTCTAATGGAAGCATGGGCGGGGGAGTCATCTTGCTCAATCGCTAGGCGGAGGTGTCCACCAGCGGCCGAGACAGCCTTGATCAATATTTCAGTGGCGGAGACGCGAAATCCTTTCCGAACCAGTGCGCTTACTTGCGCGGCGGTCGCAGCTAGATCGCCGCTGCGATTGTTGGCGCACGAGCGACCGCTTTAGAGCACTACAAAGCCTGCTCTGGATGACAGAGTTGGGTCGCTAGAAGCTCGTCCGCTTTTCGGGCGGCTCGTCTCCGAAGCAGACAGACTGCTTTCGGCCAGACTACGCCATGCCGGATCGCCGACCCGCGCCAAAGCGGTCGTTCGGCTCTGCGCCCAAATCTGCCATTCAGCCAGCGCTGTCTCCATCTCCGAAGCGGACATCAAGTTAGCTTAGCACCGGGCGAACGGCGGCGGATAATCAGCAAGCTGCGATGGTCTATGCCCAACGCTCTATCCCGTAGCGGGCCCAGAAAATGGCAACGGCCTCATCAATCACGACTGCGTCGCTTGGGGCATCAGCGGAAGGTTGTGTTCGACGATGCAAGCGCGGCGAATAACCGGATCGCCGCAATCAACCGCCGCCTCGCCGGGCGCGGTGTCGGTTTGCCGTACAACTATGGATTGGATGCCGACGCCCTCGCGACGCTTCTCGCTGCCTGGTGCGCGAGGGCGAGTAAAGATGAGACGAAGCGAGCCTAAGGAGATCCTGGGCGGCTCAGATCGTGCCGCTCTTCCCGCGCATGCAGGATGGCTTCAGGCCTGATGAAGGACGGCCTATCGGACCGAGGGTGGCCGATAGGCTTCGGGTGGAAGGTCACGGAAGAAGGTCTCGCCGGGCGCCTGGCCCGGGACCGGCTTGGGTGCGGTCCCGGGACCGCCGCCATCCGTGATGTAGCGCTGGTTAATGCCCTCCGGCAGCAGGGGAGCGGGCGCCTGCGGGTTCGGCGGCACGATGTAGCGCTTCTGATCGGGCGCCGCGATCGGCGGCGCGACGGGCGCCGCGATCGGCGGAGAGACGGGCGCCGCGACCGGCTGCTGCGGCGGTGGCAGCTTCCGCGGCGGCGGGATCTCGGCCTTTTCCGCCTCGCCGGCGGCTGGCTTGCCAGGGCGACGGGCGACCGCCTTCGGTGCGGTTCTCTGGGATCGGACGCGCGCGGCCGGCGGCAGGAGGCGCGTTCCCGGCAGGGCGATCCGCAGGCCCTCCACCGCACGGACGAGGTCGCCGAGGCTGGCCTCAGCGGTGCGGCACATCCGGATCCTCAGGGAGATCGCCCGGCGTCGCGCGACCGGCTCGGCCTGAAACAGTGCCGGCTGGCCGCCGGAGGGGCTGTCGCCGCGGTCGCCATCGATCCATTGCCACGCGTAGAGGCAATCGACGCCGAGGGCGATCCCGATCGGACCGTATGCGTTCCGCAGCGGCGGCCGCACGGTCATCGCCTGTCCCGGAAACCGGACGGCGATCTCCCCCGCGATCCCGAACTCGCTGGGCTTGGCTAGCCGCGGCGGGAAGGCGAGGAGCAGATCGGCGGTCTCCCTGCGCAGGGCAAGCTCGGCATGGTTGCGGCCGTCGCCGCCAGCATAGCGCAGGCGCTGGTCAAAACCGTCGCGTTCGCGTGTCTCGATCACCGCCGTGACGGTCCCGGCACCTGGCATCACCAGAACGGGAGCCGGCTGTGCGATGGCCGCGCCGCTCGCAAGGAGCCACGGGATGACGCCGATGCGTGCGCCGATCCGGGCGGCAAGAACTCCGATGCGCCTCACGGGCCGGTCCGTTCGGTCGTGGCGGACGTGTCGAAGGCCGAACGTGCGGGCAACTGAAACCGCTTCGCCTCGGAATTCTCGGGCCGCCCCCGCTCGGCCTGCTGGTCTTGCCACAACGTTCCCGGGGCAGGAGGCGAGAGGAGTTCGGGCTTGTCCCCCCCGCGATAATCCGGCAGCAGGGCGTAGCCGAAGCGCTCATAGGGCATCGGCCCCGCGCCGGGCACGCGCCGCGCCACGAGGGGCGGCGCCGAGGCCGTGGGCTCTCTCGCGTAGGTGCCGGCGGGAACGGGCTCGGCCAGGATCCGCGCCAGCCCGGGCGGCGGGTAGCGCAGGCCGTTCTCCATCGACACCGCCAGGGGAAACTCATTGCGCTGAACCGCGATGGGCTTCGCATCGGCCGCGGCGTTCGGGAGATCCGGCCGCGGCACCCGGTTGAGGGGGGCGACCTCGGCCCTGCCCGGAGCGGCCGCGTGACGCCCGGGAGCGGCCGCGGCGACGGGCGGTGCGGGGTCGCAGGGCAGCGGCGACCCTGCGGTCGCGTCCTGGAACAGCAGATCGACCGCCTTGGGGAAGAGGCCGTCGTAGCGGTTCACCGTCTCGAGAAAGGGACGCTGCCGCTTCAGCCGCTGGAGCGTCAGGGCGTAGCCGAACACGGTGCCCTCGCTCGGCATCCAGGCGACGGCCCGCTGAAACCATTCCAGGGCCGTGTCGAACTGGCAGGAATTGTAGGCGTACCACGCGAGTCCCTGGGCGCCCTCGCCGGAGGTGGTCGCGGTAACGACCTGGGCGTAGCGGGCGATGCGCGCGGGCTCGATCGCGGGCGGGCGCGGCAGCGTCAGCTTCTGCTCCAGGATGTCGATGTAGAGCAGCTCGTTGCCCACGAACCGGTCGCGCCATGCATAGGCGACTTCCTCGGCCTCGCGCTGCATGTCGAGCTGGCGCAGGGTGAGGGCGAGCCCATGGGCGACCATGGCGTCGCCGCCCCGGGCGATCGCCTGCTTGAACCATTCGAGCGCCTCCCGGTACTGCCGGCGCTTGTAGGCGTACCAGCCGAGCAGGCTGGTCTGGCTGGGATCGCCGCTCTTGCGGGCGACGGTCTGGAAGGCCGCGAGGTCGGCCGGGGTGGGGGATTCCGCACTCTCCTCGTGCAGGAAGGCGGCGATCCGCGCGCGGGTGATGTCGAGGCGGATCGCGTCGAACTCGGAGGTCCCGTTCGGGCCGCGGTGTCCCATCTCGATCAGGCGTTCCGCCTGCGCCATGCGCAGGTGCGCCATCGTCTTCTGGATGGTGGCGAGGCGCACGCCGGAATCGGCGTTGCCGTCGAGGATCGACTTGTACAGTTCGAACGCCTCGTCACCCGAACCGGAATCGCCGAGGGCATCGGCGACCATCCAGATGCTCTGGACGTCGAGGGGATCGAGGGCTCCGGGATCCGCCCGGTAGAGATCGATGATCGCGCTGGATTCCTTGCCGGTCAGCGCGGTGATCCGCGACCGGAACTCGGCCCGGCGGAGCTTGCGCGCCAGTTCCTCGGAGGGCTGCCAAGCGGGATCGATCGAGCGGCGGGCGGCGATCGCCGCGCGCAGATCGTCGAAGCGCCCCGCGGTGAACAGGTCCCAAAGGGCCGCCTCCTCGGGCGGGCTCGGCTGCAGGGCGTTGAGATCCGGGGGCTCGTTCCAGCCCGGATAGAGCCGCTTGAGCCGGGCGATCTCGGCCTTCATCCGGGCGGTCTGCTTCTGGGCGGCGTAGTAGCGCAGGGCGCTCTCGTCGACCATGTCGGTGGTGCGGGACGTGGCCGGGTCGGCCAGGATCGCGGGCGCGCGCGGGCCGTCGCCGTAGATGATGCGGGGCTCGGGCCGGGCCGAAGGGACGGCGTTCTGCGCCGCGGCGGGCACGGCAACGAGCGCCAGCAGAAAGCAGGGACCGGCCCGCCGCATGCGGGCCCGGGAACGACCGGTCAGGACTTCAGGCATGACGGGTAGCGCATGCGGGCCGCGGTCAGGGCGAGTAGGCTCAGGGTCGCCGGATAGTAGTTCTGATTGCCGATATCGCCCCGCGCATCCTCGGGAAAGGGCGTGCCGTCGAGGGCGCAGGCCACCAGCGCCGGGATCCCCAAATAGCCGGCCTCGGTGAGCCATTCGACCTTGCGCCCGTCGCCGGTATCGACGATCGGCAGCCGCTCGCGGTCGGCGCCCGACCACAGCGCCTGGAACGGCGCGAGGTCGTCGGGTCGCACCAGCCCAGCCCAGGCGAGGTAGAGCGGGATGCGGATGGCGTTGTAGGAGAACAGCGGCGGAAAGCCCGTGGCCGGATGCGGGGCGTCCTTGGCGGAGATCCACTCGGTGGGCAGGTTGCTGGGGCCGAAGCGGGACTGGCGCAGCAGCGCGAGGCCGCTGCGCGTCAGGGCCGCCCAATCGTATTCCGGCGCTACCAGGGCGAGGCGCGGGAAGGCGGGAAAGATCCAGTAGGACAGGTTGACGAGCGGCCCGTCCGGCCGCTCCCGGGCGGAGAAGCCGGAGACCGCAGGCAGCAGCAGCGCCCCGTGCGGATCCTTGAACAGGATGGTCTTGCGCCCGAACTCGATGGCGATCCGCCGAGCGGCGGTGCGGTAGCTCGGCTCGTTCCAGGCCTCGGCCGCCTCGGTCAGGGCCCAGGCGACGAGGATGTCGCCGTCGGTGGCGTTGTTCATGTCGGCCACCGCCGGCCTCTTGTCCGGAGACCAGCGCCACGCCAGCAGCTCGTCGCCGCGGACCATCAGGTTGGCGCGGGTCCAGCCCCAGATCCGCTCGAACGTCACCCGGTCGCCCGCCGCCACGGCGAGCAGCATGCCGTAGCCCTGGCCTTCGCTGTGGCTGATCTGGCCGTTGGCGGTGTCGACCACACGGCCCTGATCGGTGATGAACCGGGTGCGGTAGGCACGCCAGGCGGCATCGTTGCCGAGCTTGCCGGCGAGTCCCGAATTCGCCGGGCGGGAAGCCTGAGCGGGCTGCGCGCCCGGTTGCGCGGTGCTCGGCGGGACCACCGGCTGCTCCTGGGCCGAGGCGGGCAGGATTGCCGCGACGAGGATCGCCGCGGCGAGCGGGGAGCGGTCGCGGCGGCTCATGAATTCTTCCTACCGACGTTGCGCACGAGACTCGTGGTGGCGAGGCCGAGGCAGAGGGCCATGGCGAGGGTCATGCCGACGTAATATTCCGGGTTGATCGACAGCCAGGCCGCGGAGACGAGGCGCAGGTTCGCCAGGGAGCGCGGCTGCGTCTCGACGATCTCGATCCGCTCGGGCCGGGACGTCACGAGCGCGCCGGTCGAGGCATCGAGAAAGGCGGCGCTGCCGCCCAGCCGGGCCCAGACCACGGGATCGACGAGGCAGGAAACGGATGCCTTCAGCAGCGACGCGTTCGGCGCCGTGACGATCACGGTGTTGCTCGACTGGACCGGCGGCCCCTCGGCGATCAGCAGCGAGGCCGTGGCCGGGACCTCGACCGCATCGTCCGTTCGCATCTGCGCCGTCACCGTCTGGCGCAGGGATCGCACCGTGCCGGTGATCTCATTCCAGACGGCGTCCAGGGCCGACCAGATCTGGCGCGAGCCGCGCGTCGAGGCTTCCCAGCGATCGATGAGGTCGCGGTCGGAGGAGAGCGCGGAGGTCTGGGACGGGCCGGCGGCCGCCTCGGCCTGGGGCGGGGACTGGGCCGGCTGTGTCTGGGTCGGCGGGGTCTGGGCGGGCTGGGCCTGCCGGACCTGCGAGATCAGGGTGGGAAGGGCGCAGCGCATCGGCAGGTTGCGGCGCAGGCGGTCGAGGGTGAGCACGCCCTCGGGCCCGAACTGGCCGGGCGTGGCCACCATGTCGGCGCGGCCCTCCCAGACCCGCTGAATCTGCTGCGGATCGAATCCGACCGCCTCGAGCAGCGCCGGGTCGAGGGCGCGGGCGGGGGCGACCACGAGCTGGCTCGCATCGAACGCCACCTGCTGCTGGGTGACCACCTCAAAGTCGATGACCCGCTCCGAGGCCATCGCTAGCCGGGCGGCCAGGGTCGCGGCGGCATCGGCGCTGTCGCGGTCCGGTGTCGGCAGCACGAGACGCGGGCGCTGTCCCGGCACGACGAAGGGCACCGCCCCCCCCTTGATCGCCGCGAGGTCGGGGCTGCGCGCCGCCCGGGCGAAATGCGGGATCTCGATCCGGGAGCGATCGAGGAACAGGTAACGCGCCTGCTTGGCCGCCGGGCTGAGGGTGTCGCAGGTCTGGTCGGCGGCGTTGGGGAGCTGCGCCGAGATCTCGACGTGGTTCACCCCCGGGCGCCACAGGCTGAAGGGCAGGGGGATGGCGCTGTCGTCGAACACCTCGCCGCGTGCGTCCGGGAGCGGAATGCTGGCGGCGTTGCGTCCGTTGATGTCGATGACGATGCGGGCCTCCGAGGAGAGCCCGGCCACGTAAGCGCCGGCGAGGTGCAGCATGGCCTTGCCGTAATCGGCCGGGACGAAATCGCCGGGGAAGCGCAGGTCGAAGCCGACATGCAGCAGGCGTCCCGAGAACTCACGCGACGCCGCGCCGAGACGGTCGAGGGTCAGGTTCTCGCCGCCATAGACCATGTAGCCGCGGAAGAGCTGCACGGCTTTGAGCCCGCCGGGCGTCCCGGTCTCGGCGGAAACGGCGAGGTTGGCGATCGCCTGCCGGACGTCCTCCTCGCGGGACCCGGTGACCACGAGGGTCGGCGGTACGTTCGGCCGCGTCGGCAGCATGGCGAGACGGGGCCCGGTGATCGGACCGAGGTCCGAGACCCCTTCGATCCCGCCGATCTCGGAGGCGGTGCCGACGACGAGATTGATGCCGTTGCGGCCCTGAAGGGGCGGCCCGAAGGTCACGGTCGGACGGGCGACGCGCCCCACGAGCGCGAGAGCCTGCACCGCCTCGATCATCCGCTCCAGCCGCGCCAGGTTCGGGCGCTCGTTCAGGATCACCTGGATCGGCAGCGCACCGCTCTCGTCGGGCTCCGCGGCGGCGAGGGAGCGGACATCCATGTCCGTGGCGGTTCCGACCACGAGGCCCGACCGCGACGGGTCGATCTGAGTCCACAGTTCGTAGGTCGCGGCCGTCGAGCAGTCGACGCGGTGGCGCTGGCTGGCCGTGAAGGTCACGGCATTGTAGCCGGGCTTGAGCACGCCCTCGCCGATGGCGAATTCTACGACCTTCACCGCGCCGGGAGCCTGGATGCGGGTCCAGCCGACCTTGGTGCCGTTGACGAAGGCGGCGAGTTCGGAACTCTCCGGCGCCACCGAGATCGCGGACAGGTAGGAGAGACGCAGCCGCGCCGGCCCCCGCGTCTGCGCGTCGGTGAGATAGACCGGATAGCGCAGGGAATCCTCCTCCCCGGTCAGGCGGAAACCCCGCGGGCCGGACGGAAGCCGCCGCGCCGGCGCGATGGTCGATTGGATCACCCCGCGCGGCACCGCCTGCGGGGCCGAGGCCCGCGGTGGCTCCACGGCGCGCGGCACCGCCGGTCTCTGCTCCGCCGCCGGGGCATCCGGGCTCCGCGCCGGAGCCGTCCCGTCCTCGGTCGGAGCCCGCAGGGCGTTGCCGCTCGGCGGCACCGTCAGCCGCTCGGCCGGACCGCGGCCGAGGAAGCTCTGGGCCAGAGCGGGATGGCCCGCGAGGGCTAGCAGCAGCCCCAGCGCGGAAAGGCCCAGCCGGACACCCATCGCCGTCACGCCGCGCTCGAGCGCCGGCCGCGAAGCTCGGCCAGGGTGCGCTCGTTCTCGTAATCCATCATCAGGCGGACCCAGTCGTCCCCACTCTCGGCGTCGGCGGTCTTGGCGGCAGCGGGAACGGGCGCCGCATGGCTCCCCGCTTCCGGAACGGGTACCGACGGGACGGCGGGCAGGGAGGCGGCGCCGGACGGTGCGTCGTAGACCAGCGCCTCCCCGACCTCGACCGGCCGGGGGCGGCGGCTGGCCAGGAGATAGCGCAGCGCGCGGAACGGTTCGACCAAGCCCCACCACGCGAATTGCAGCGTGCCGGTGGGAATGTCCTTGTGCCGCCGCCGCCGGAGCTGGAAGCGGCGCATCGCTTCGGCGTCGCCGTACATCAGCCCCGCCAGCGCCGGGTAGTCGCGAACGGCCAGCTCGCCGAAGCTCAACCGCAGGACCAGTTCCCGACCGTCACGCGTCGCCTTTTCGAGATGGACCGGCAGGGGCGCGGGCCGCCTGGCCCCGGCCGTCGGCTCGACGCTGAGCGCCCCGCGCAACGAAGTACGGACGAGCCCCTGATCGAAGGCGCCACTCAGGAGACGGACAGTGCAGGCCTCGGCAGAGACCAGCTCAATCGCCACGTCGGTGCTGCGCCCCGACAGGCTGAGGACGCCGCGGCGATCGATCGCCAGCGATGGGGTGCGCTCGAGTTGGCGCCGCTCGGCGCAGACGCCGAGTGAGGCGCCCGCCGTGAGCAGGTTGAAGAAGTTCCACAGCCCGACCACCAGCATCAGGTTGGTCACGCCGGGCTCGAACAGGTAGCGCCACGCCGCGACGGCGCAGCCGAGCATCAGGAGCAGGTGTATGAGGAAGAACGGCAGTGCCAGCGACGAGATATGGTCGTGGTCGAGCGTCGCGCCCTTGTTGGTGACGTTGAAGGTCGGCTTGCGCGGCGAGGCGATGACCGAGACGATTGCCTTGGCGAGATAGACGCCCTGGATGTACTCGTAGAGCTCCGACACGAACGGCCAGCGGAACTTGCCGTAGATGTAGTTCTGGATCATCAGATTGATGATGATGTAGGTCAGCGTGTAGGCGATCGACTCGTCCACGCTGGCCACGAAGATCTTCAGATCGAAGAAGATGTGGAGCAGCGGCGCGAACATGAAGATCAGCCGCGGAATCGGGAAGAACCAGAAGGTCATGCTGGAGAGGTAGGCGATCTTCTGGACGGGCTTGAGACCCTTCTGGAAGATCGGGTTCTTCAGCATCAGGATCTGGAACATCCCCTGGCACCAGCGCGAGCGCTGGCCAATGAAATCCGTCAGCGTGTCCGGCTGCAGGCCGGCGATCAGTGGCCGGTCGACATAGGCGCTGGTCCAGTTGCGCGAGTGCAGCTCGAAGGCGGTCTCGCAATCCTCCGTGATGGTGATGCCCGAGAACCCTCCGGCCTCGTCGAGGGCGATGCGGCGCAGCAGAGCCGCCGAGCCGCAGAAGAACGAGCCGTTCCACTTGTCGAGGCCACGCTGCGTCACCGCGTAGAACATCTCGTTCTCCGCCGGCATGCGCTCGAAGGTGCGCAGATTACGCTCGATCGGGTCCGGATTGAGAAAGGCGTGCGGCGTCTGCACCAGGAAGAGGCGCGGGTCCTGCGCGAAATAGCCCACCGTCTCGGCAAGGAACGAGCGGAACGGGACGTGGTCGGCATCGAGCACCGCCACCAGTTCCCCCTTGGCGTGGGCCAGGCCGTTGTTGAGATTGCCGGCCTTCGCATGCTCGTTGCGGGCGCGCGTGAGATAGCGGACGCCGAGTTCGTCGCATAGCGCCTGCAGTTCCCCCCGGCGCGCCCGCGCCGCCGCGGCCTTGGCCGGGTCGGCATCGCTGCACTTCTGGTCGGTACCGCCGTCGTCGAGCAGCCACACGGTCAGCTTGTCGGGCGGATAGTTGAGCTGCCGAGCCGCCGCCAGGGTCATGGCAAGGATCGCGGCATCCTCGTTGTAGCTCGGCACGAACACGTCGACCGTGGGCAGGTCGGCGGCCGCGGCCTTGGCCGGCGGGTCGCGCTGCAGCGGGTCCGCGTTGATGATCAGGCTGACGAACAGGATGAAGACGCAGTACAGCTCCGCCACCAGCAGGATCAGGCCGAACCCGAAGCTGATCGGATCGCCCGGCGAGGGCAGTGTGCTAGTGAGCCGCCACAGGATGTAGCGCAGCACCACCAGGCTGCCGAGCGCCATGAAGACGAAGCGCGTCCGCGGCCCGTCGAACACGGACCACAGCACGATCATCGCCGCCATGGCGGCGAGGCTCATGGCGAGCTGGGCCTGCGTCCCGACCGGCTGGCTGAGCACGGCGAGGCTGGCCAGTGTAGCCCCAACCCAGGCCAGCCAACGCAACGCCTGCCTCACGCTACCGCCTCCCGGGCCAAAAATCCCTCGGATCGAGGTGCAACGGCTCTAGGGCCGGATTTGTACAGCGATGAGGGTCAATGGACAAATGCCGTGATAATATCCAGCTCGATTTATCAGATCGGCAATTACGGTTAACTTAGGAAAACGGCCCATTGAGCAGACGGCGATCACGCGACAGTCGATCGCTCTTCAAAAGCGAAATCGAGGCTTTGGCAACGCCATGAAAACTCTTTCCGCCAAACCGGCATCTTCGCGATAACCGACGATGACAGCGCGCAGGGCGGCATAGTGAGGCGGATATTTCGAACCGTTCTGGCGGCCCTCCGGACCCGTCGCCGCTGACGCCGTCGTCGCTCCCTGCGTCCGCCGACGGGCTTAATCGACCCTTAACGAAAATCGCGCCTCGCTCGGGACAGCTCCCCGGACGGACGGATGATCGCGAAGCCGCTGCAGATTTCTCTCAGACTCCTGAACGCGCTGCAGGTGGCGATCGCGGCCGCGGCGGGGTTCGCGGCCGCGCTCCTCGTCGTCGTTCCTGCCACGCAACCCGGCGTGCCGCTGTCCGTCCGGGATTCGGTGGGCGCGGCCTCGCGCGCCTACGTCGCAGCCATCACGGAGCGGCTGCGGCAGACGATCGGGGATGCCCGCAATGCCGCCCTGGCGCTGCGCGACGACGAGGGCCTGCTCTCGGCCGATCAGCGCGCCGCGCGCCTGCGCGAATGGCTCGGTCTGAATCCGATCTATCGCGATGGCCTGCTCGTGGCGTCCGACGGCACCGTGCTGGCAGCCCAAGACGAGCGGCTGGTCGGCCGCAGCGTCGCCCGGCAGACCTGGTTCCTGCGCGGCCGTGCGGCCGGCGTGAGTGTGGTGACCGAGGAGACGGATGCTGAGGCGCCGTTCGGCGCCGTCGTCGCGCTGGGCGAGCGCGGGCAGGGCGGCCTACTGCGCCTCGATGCCGCACCGAGCTACTTCACCGGCATCGAGGAGGACGTCCGCCGCACCCTGACCATGCCCGAGACACTCGGTTTCGTCGTCGCCACCGCGGACAGCCGGGTCCTCGTCGGCACGCCGAGCCCGTTCCGGGCGGCCAGCGTGTCGGCCACAACGCCGATGCGCGCGGCGGCCGAGATCGGTTCCCCGGGATGGCTGGTGACGGCGCAGGCCGTTCCCTCCGGCGCGTCCCTGGCAGGCTCGCCGGACTGGCGGATGCCCGGCATCGGCCTCGCGCTCGTGGCCTGCGCGGCGGCCCTCGGCTTCGTCGCGGGGACGCGTCTGACGCGGCCGTTGCGGCGGCTGCTGACGGGCGAAGAGGCGGACGAGGCCGTCGGCGCGCGGACATGGATCGGCGAGTTCGCGGCGCTGTCGGACGCGTTCGCCGGGCAGCGGCGCAGCACCGGGCTGCTGGTGGCGGGCGTCGATTCGGAAGTCGCGCGGCTCAAGGCGCGGCTGACCACCTTCGAAACCGTGTCGGGCTGGGCCTGCTGCGAGATAGATCCCGAGACCGGCCGGACCCTGTTGAACGCCCGGAGCGAGGGCGGCGGCGAGGGAGCCCCGTTCGCCGCCTGCTTCGTCGCGGCCGACCGCCCACTTCTCGAGAGGACGCGCCTTGCCGCCCTCGCCGCCGACGGCCCGCACGACGCGGTCCTGCGCCTGCACGACTGGCCGGACCAGCAGGTGCAGGTGAGGCTGCTCTGCCTGCCCGATGTCAGAGGCGATCGGCGGCTGTTCGCGCTCATGCGGAAGCTGCCGGGCCACGCGGACGCGACCCTGCCGCAGCCGGTTGAGCCGCGCCGCAATCTCGTCCTGCGGCGGGTGACCGACGGGATCGTTCACGAATTCAACGACGTCCTCACCGTCGTCCTGACCAATCTCGCCCTGCTGACGCGCCGCCACTCCCTCGGCGCTGAGCAGGACCGGCTGGTCGGGCGGGCGATGGTCGGTGCCCGCCGGGGCGCCGCGCTCACCCGTCGGATGCTGCACCTCGTGCGCGGCGACGAGACCGACATCACCCTCGCCGAGACCGAACTCGCCACCACCTTCGAGGCCTATCTACCGTTCCTGGAGGCGAACGCCCTCGGCGACATGCCGGTGCTCAATCGCATCCCCGCCGGCCTGCCGACGGTCCTGTGCAGCGAGCGCGTGCTGGAACTGCTGCTCCTCAACCTGGCCTTCCATATCCGCGACGCCTGCCTCGCCGGCTTCGCCATCGCGGCGGCCGAGGGCGTTCTGGATGACCCGAACGCCGAGGCGCCGCCCACCCCCTACGTGCGCATCCTCGTCAGCAGCGGCCGTCGCCCGGAGACGGCCTTGCCGCCGTCCGAGACGGGACGGACTTTGACCGCCGCGGCGGCGCTGGTCGCCGAGAGCGGCGGCGAGTGGCACGTCGTCCGCGACGGCAGCGGCGGCGAGCCCTTCCTGGCCGAGTTCTGGCTCCCGGCGGCGCGTCCGGCCGCGGCGAGGCTCTCTTCGCTCCCTGCGGTGACCAGGAAGATCCTGCTGGTGGAGAGCGACGGCCTCGTGCGGGCGAGCGTCGCCGAGGTAATCGCCGATCTCGGTCACGGGGTGGTCCAGGCCGCCTCCGGGGCGCACGCCCTCGAGGTGCTCGCGCGCGACGCCGCCTTCGACGCGATGATCGTCGATCAATCGATGCCGGTGATGGCCGGCCTTCAGCTCGCAGCCACCGTGGTCGAGCGGTATCCGGACATCCGGATCATCCTCGCCAGCCCGCACGGCCAGCTGCCGTCCTCCGCCGACGCCTTCCTGCGGATCGACAAGCCCTTCCGCAACGAGGACCTGCAGGTCGTCCTTGACGTCGCCGTCAATCGCGCGCGCGCCGCTTGATCTCGAAGCGGCCCGGCCGGCCCGGGGCATCAGGCGAAGTCGCGTGCGCCTCGGCGCCCGATCTTGGCCGCAGGCGCACAGTTGGAAAGTAGTCTTTCCAAAATCCAATGTTAACCATTGTCGGCGAGTGTTGGCTAAAGCGTAAATCGTAGCTTAACGGAGCCGGTGAGTATGGGCGGGATCGCGGGACCGATTGCCCGAAAGCTGCCGTCTCCGTTTACGACAGCGCTCGCCGTTTTGTGTGCCTGCGCGGCTGCCGTCTCCGCCGCCGACGCGGCCGACCTCGCGGTGCGGTCGACGGGCGCCGACTGGTACACCGGCGCCTCGCAGCAGGCGGTCGATGACAGCTGGGCCGTCGCCGTCGACGGCTCGACCAGCGTCACCTCGAACAGCTCGGCCTTCGGCTCCGTCACGGTGACCGCCGCGCCCAACGGCTCGCCCACGCGAGACGGCCTGCGGGTGCGCGTCGACGCCATCGCCGGCACCTATTCGTATCCCGGGCGGTCCGTGGCCACGCGGGTCACCGGCTACCAGGAGGAGGGCGCCCTCCAGGCGGGTTACGAGTGGGTCTGGAAGGACGCGGCCCTCGCCGGCTACATCGGCTTCAATGTCCGCAGCAATCAGCTGTCCGTCCCCGATCCGGGCAATCCAGTCGTGGGCACGGGCGTCGGGCTGAAGGTCGCCGGCAACTTCTACGCGACGCCGAGCGACCGGACTATGGTCTCGGCCTACGGCTCGTACTCGACCAAGTTCAACGCCTATTACTCCCGTCTGCGCGTCGGCTACATGGTCGCCGACGGCGTTTATATCGGCCCCGAGGCGCTGTTCCTCGGTGATGACTTTTTCCGGCAATATCGCATCGGCGCGCATCTGACCGGCGTCCGGTTCGGGCCCGTGCAGATGTCCGTCGCCGCCGGCTATGTCCGCGACCGGATCCAGGGCTCCGGCTATTATTCCAGCGTCGAGGCCCGCTCGACCTTCTAGCCCTTGGCCGGCGCGCAATCGGAGCGCGTCTGCGGCAATTCCGATCCTCTGACCCGCTGCCAGGGTGGGACGGCTCGGTTCGGTCGCCGGTCATCGCCGTCGCTTGCCCCGACCATCCGGCCAGGGCTGCTCCCCGGGATCATCCCGACGGCGATCGACGGGACGGGCTTACCGGGACGTTGCCAGGAGCTGGCTTGGCTTCAGGGGATCCCAGACGCCTTCCAAGACGGGCTGCATCGCAGCGTTGAGCGACTGCGCCGAGGAGACCGGCGAGGGGACCCCCCTGGGCTGGAAGCCGTGAAGGAGGCGAACACCCCGACGAGCCCCACGGCGCAGAGACCAGCGATGATCCACCGCGGCGCCCCCCAGGTGTGAAGGACCCCGGCGAGGGTCGCGAAAATGGCAATTAGACCGATAAATTGATGCATTGGACACCTCTAGGCGGCGGCGTCTAGTGCTAGATTAGAGCCAATGACTTCGTTCCAGAATGGAACATGATCTCAGATACGGCTTGTCATTTCCGGCCTTCGCCACGCCGCTGCGGTCGAATGCGCCGTGCCCGTCCCGCGGGCGGGCAACCGGATCAATGCATCCCGGAGATGCCGATACTCTGAAGGTGGGACGCTGTATCCAGCTCCCTCGTCGGGAGGAGCCGAAGGTGGGGATTGGCGCAGACGGGAACCCACCGCACCTGATCGTTCACCACCATGCCCGTCTCCTCCCCGCGCGGCGGAGGCGAGAGCGCAACGCTCGGAGCGCGTTGGATGGTCGTAGCCCGAGCGCGAGGAAGGATGCGCGCCGATGCAGAGCCCGAGGCGCGGTCCTTAGATCGAGCGCCGCTCAAGCAGAAAGGCCTCGTCCCGCGGGATTGCACCCGGGGTTTTGCGGCGATGTCGCTTCTGCGCTTGATCTTCGTCTACGAGCAGGAAATTCAGCCGGACCCGTTACTCGAGCCCCTATTCTGCCAAGCCCCGTAACCGTCCACAGAAACGGCTCTTGCTCACTTTGCGTGGATCAGGTGGCGAGGACCATACGGCGCTGTAGGAGATCGAGACCCGCTCGACCGTAGCTTTGGCGCTTGATCAGCTTAAGCCGGTTGATCTGGCCTTCGGCCTGGCCACTGCTCCAGGGCTCGGTCAGGGCCGCCCTGACCGCGGCAGCGTCACCGTTCAGTCCCGCAGCGAAGGTGGCGATGGCAAGTGCGCCGGAAGCCTTGGCCTCTGTGATTCAAGGGTTGAGATCCGCGGCGGCACCCCGCGGCTTGCAGATGCCGCACTTCGTTGTAGATGGCCCGCCATCGCGTCCGGCTCAGCGGCGGAACGTCCGCTTCGGGACGGAAAGCCAAGGTCCGGTTGCCACCCCGAGCCGAAATTGCCGGAGGGCTTACGAACGGCCGCTTTCGGGAAGCGCCAACGGCGTCTCAGGCGGCTGGGTTGGGTCGGTAGCAGGCCGTCGGCTTTTACGGCCGGCCTTCACTGAAGCGGTCATTCTGCTTTCGGCAACCTTCGGTCATTCTGGTTCGATCAGACCTCCAGCAAGCGGACCTTCTGAAGGTCTGAGAAGGGTCACGAGCTTCCGTTCGCAGTGGACAACGGCGCGAAGTTTCGGACCGTTTCAGCCCAACCGTAGCTTCGACTTGACTGTCGAAGCGAACGGAGCGTGTGTGGTCTCCAGCCCGACGCACGGAAACTGGCTAATCATTATGACAAGCCTGAGCGTATCTCATAGAATCGACGCGTTGATCACAATACTAAGCGACGTTGGCGCGGTCACCAAGACTGTACTTGTATGGATTAGCAAGAGTCTGGAAGTAGCGGAGTGGCAACGCGACGGCTGACGCATTCCTCTTTTCACTAGGTTGTCATTCCGACCATCCACGCTTTGCCCCGCCGGCCGGCCTTGCGCCGCCCGCGGGGTCGGGGTCGTGGCAGGGCCTGACCTGCCCCCGACGGAGACCCCGACCCATGACCACCATTTCGCTCACCCGCACCGAGACCAGCATCCTGCAGACCGCCGCATGCGAGGGCCGCCTACGCTTCGCACCAGAGATGAAACCGGCCAGTCGCAAACGGCTCATTGGCCGTCTCCTACGCGACGACCTCATTACCCCATCGGATGCGCCGGACGGACAGCATCGCCTGACGCCCACGGGCTACCTGGCAATTGGCCTCACCCCGCCCGCCCGGACCAACACAGCGTGCCGCCCGAACAAGAAGGTGCTGGTGCTGACGCTGCTGACGAGAGACAACGGAGCTACGCTCGCTGAGCTCATCGCGGCGACGGGCTGGCTCCCGCACACGACGCGCGCGGCCCTCTCTCGGATCCGGTCCGGGGGACAGCCGCTGGCGAAGGCAGCGCGGCCAGACGCGACGACGGCCTACCGCATCCTTCCACCCTCGCCCGCCGCTCGCACTCGCTCGCGGCGCAAGCGGGAGACGCTGACGCGGGGCGCTGAGGCTGAGCCGCAGGCTGGCATGCCGATTCAGGCCGTCGCCTGATGGCGCGGACCCAGCCCATTTTGGGGAGCGAGGCGGACCACGTGTCCGCCTTGCTCGACGCGCTCGCCGGGATGGACGCGGCGGCACTGGAACGGCGCTGGCGCCAGGTCTTCGGCGCAGCCCCGCCTCCCGGCCTCCCGCCGGCCCTGCGCGCGCGGGTGATCGCCTACCGCCTGCAGGCTCTGGCCTATGGTGACCTCGATCGCGATACCGCGCGGGCGCTCGAGCGGCTCGCACAGGCACGGGGCCCAAGAGGCCAGAGCGGGGACGATATGCCGATCCGCGTGTCGGTGCCGGTGCCGGACCGACGCGGGCACACACCCGGCGTGACGCTCTCGCGGGAATGGGCCGGTGTGATGCACACCGTGCACGTGTTGGACGCGTGCTACGCCTGGAACGGGGCGACCTATGACAGCCTGTCCCGCGTGGCGCAGGCTATCACCGGCACCAAGTGGAACGGCCCCCGCTTCTTCGGCCTGCGCGCCAAGACCACTGGCGGTGGGGAGCTCGGTGTGGGGAGGGTTGAGGCATGAGTGCCCGGTCGTCCAAACCACGACAGGCACCGCCCCCCGGCACACGGCCGACGCTGCGCTGCGCGATCTACACCCGGGTCTCGACCGAGCACGGGCTCGATCAGGAGTTCAACTCCCTCGACAACCAGCGTGAAGCCGCCGAAGCCTACATCCGCTCCCAGGCGCACGAGGGCTGGCGCCTGCTACCCGGCCGCTACGACGACGGCGGCTTCTCCGGCGGATCGCTCGAACGCCCCGCCCTGCAACGGCTGCTCGCCGAGGTGCAGGCCCGGCGCGTCGACGTGATCGTCGTGTACAAGGTCGACCGGCTCACCCGGGCCCTGTCCGACTTCGCCAAGTTGGTCGAGCTGTTCGACGGGCACGGCGTCTCGTTCGTGTCGGTGACCCAGGCGTTCAACACCACCACCAGCATGGGCCGGCTTACGCTCAACGTGCTGCTGTCGTTCGCCCAGTTCGAGCGTGAGGTCACCGGCGAACGCATCCGCGACAAGATCGCCGCGAGCAAGCGCAAGGGGATCTGGATGGGCGGCGTCGTCCCACTTGGCTACCGGGTCGAGGACCGCGCCCTGCACGTCGTCGAGGAACATGCCGCCCTCGTGCGGGCGATCTTCGCGGGCTACCTCGCGCACGGCACGGTGGCGGCGCTCAAGCAGGATCTCGACGAGCAGGGCATCACCCTGCCGGCCCGCCGCGACGGGGCTGGGCGAGAGACCGGTGGGGGTCCGTTCTCGCGCGGGCATCTGTACAAGCTGCTCGGCAATCCGCTCTACATCGGTCAGCTTCGGCACAAGGGTCAGGTCCATGAAGGCCAGCATGCCGCGATCGTGGACGGGGTGACGTGGCAGGCGGTGCAGGAACGGCTCACCACCAACCACCATCAGCATCACCGCGGGCGATCTGAGAGCGTGCACCTCCTCACCGGGCGCCTACGCGATGTGGCAGGTGAGCCGATGGTGCCGAGCCATGCCCAGAAGGGTTCACTGCGTTACCGCTACTACGTCGCCCGTGAGGTCGGGCTGGATGGCAAGCGGCTGCGCTTGCCTGCCGGGCCGATCGAGGCGGTGGTCGTGGCTGGTCTACGGAGCATCGCTGCACCGAGCCCGGTACCGCTCGAAGACGCTGCCGTGGTCGCTGCCGAACTCGAGACGGTGACGGTGCATGCCGATCACCTCGTGCTGCAGCTCACCGGCGACCGCCCTCCCTTGTCGCTGCCCTTCGCGCATCAGCTGCAGCGCCGCCGCAGGGCGATCGTCGTACCGCCGGGGCGCGAGGGCGATCGGCTGCGGGCGATGAAGGCGGAGGATCGCACCCGCATGCTCGTAGGCATCGCCGCGGGCCGGACCTGGATGGGGGATCTCGTGGGTGGGCGAAGCACGAGCATCGAGGCGATCGCCAGGGCCGAGCAGGTCAGCGAGCGCTCGGTGCGCATGACGCTGTCCCTCGCCCTACTCTCCCCTCGCATCGTGCAGGTGATCGTCGAGGCGCGGCTGCCCCGGGGCATCGGCCTGCGTCATCTCTACGAGCTGCCCCCCGCTTGGAATGCACAGGAACGCATCCTTGGCTTGTGATAACTGAGCGTCCCGCCTGTGCTCCCCACGGCTGACGTCATCGCCTCCGGAAGCGATCAGGCGAATAGGCGCACCGCCATCCCGATCACCACCGCGGCTCCCAAGCAGCGCCGCCACGGGTTGACCCCGCGCAGCAACTCATCGCCCGCCCAGACCGCAAGGGCGATCCTCGATGCGAGATCCGCCCACCGCCCGACAGCGGTATCCTCCCCCGCGATCCAAGCGACGGACAGCATCAGACCGAAAAGCCACAGCGGCGTGTTCGGCCACTGGCCGATCACGATGCGCCCGCTGGTGCGGTCGCGGAAGAACCAATCGAGGACCGCGGGTAGCATCGCAGGAAACGGGAATGAGGCCTGTGGAGACCGGGGGCCGAAGGGCCGGTGATCCGGCCCCGGAGACACCCCAGAGACGCGGCTGAAGCAGGACGCTCGAGCTAAGCTACTGACATGACGTGACTTTCGACGACCACCTGGATCCTGCGATTTGCGCAAGGACCCCTGGTGGAGCTGAGGGGAATCGAACCGCTGACCGGTTGATCGTGATCGTACGGCGATTCGGGCTGGCGCGGTACGAGGGACGATCGCCTGGCTCAGAACTCCGGCGTCGGGTCCTCAGGGTCATCGTCTTCGTCGTATGCGTCGGCATCGCCCGTCTCGCGATGCTCGTCGCTTTCATCGTGATCGGCATCCCAGTCACCGTAATCAAGTTCTTCTTTGGGATCGGGGTCCGCTGCCATCTCGGCATCGAATTCGGTGTCGCGATCGAGACCATCAGGCTCGTCGGAATCCATGAGCGGGAGGTCGCGGTCTGCGGGATCGTCGGCGGTCAGTGATGGGGCCATGGGGTTGGATGCGGCACCAGCCCCGGACCCGCCCCCCGATGTCGTCACCCCGATCACAGCCCCCAGAGCATCCCGTCCCCAGCGAATGTGCTCTATCACGCCGGCGATGAATGCGCGGTCGCTTCCGGCGATGGCGAAGGACACATCGAGATGCGGAGAGTGCCGCAGCAGGGACCCGGCCCAAAGCCAATCGGACGGATCTCGCACCAGGATCTCGGCGTTTTTGGGCGGGTCGGCCCAGGCCTGGCGCGGCGTCAGCCTCATCGCAGGGAGATCCGCCGCCCTGATGCCGCCCGCGCGCGCGTCATCTTCTGCATCGGCTGCGCCGACGTCCGGTCGATTCGAGCCGATCGTCACGGCGGCGATGTCGTCATATGAGGCTTGCGCAGGCCCGGCGTCGCCACGCCGGCCCAGCCGTTGCTGCAGGATTTGCAGCGAGATCGCGTCGCGGCGGGGGAGTGGCAGGGCGGTGCCGAGGAGCTGCTCGACAAGCAACGGGGCGATGCCGCGCTCGGCTCGAGTGACCGGCCCCTCCAGGACGACGCCGAGGCGCAAAGCCGCTCCGGCCCGCGATGCGCGTGCAACCAGGATCTCGAGTTCGACATCGTCGAGCCTGTCGGCGGAGAGAACAACCACAGTCGTCCCGGGCGACCAGCGCAGGACCGCGGCATCGCGTCGATCGAGCTCGGCCAGGTGACGAGCGGCGATCTGGCGGCAACCGCGCGGCCAGGGCATCTGATCCGCCAGCTCGCGACGCAGCCAGGCATCCGACCAGACCACGACGAGGTGCCGATCAGGATCCAATGCCGCGCCGATCCCGTCGAGGATCACCCGCAACTCCGGCAGTAGGCCGGCCGCGATCGGGGCGAGCGACACGCTCACGTGCCGCATCCCTGCCACGTCGGCGAGGATGGTCGCGGCGCGCTCGCATGCAAGACGGCTCGTGAACAGCGGCTCGTCGGCCACCGCCGATGCGGCGGCCCGGAAGCGGATCACATCCTCGTGCCCGAGCACAGCCGCGACCTGATCCGCAACGGCGTCGGGCTCATGGCCGGCGCCCGCCAGGAAGGCCTGGAGCTCGGTCCGGGAGACGATCGACCGCGCCTGGGTGAGGATGCGCAGCACCTCCGCCGGATCGGTCGAAAGCAGGCGTCGCCCGGTGCGGACGTCATCGCGGGCTTGCTCGCGGCTGCGACCGGCAAGCACAGCCTTCGACCCGCGCTTCGGCCGGCCCGTGACCTGTGGCTCGGCCAGCCCGGATGGCGGCGGAACGGCAAGGTCGATGCATCGCTCACGGAAGAACTCGGCCTGCACCCGAGTCCAGATCGCCGACCAGTCGAGGGCGTGTACCAGCCGCCCTCGCACCACCGGAAGCCAACGCCGCTCTAGGGTGCGTCCGATCTCGCTGCCCATCACGGGGTAGAGCCCGACGGTGAGATGGGCGTGGCGATGGGCGACGTGTCCGTCGTCATCGAGCACCCGGTGGATATCGGCCCGCACCGGCAGACGCCTGTCGTGAAGGAGTTCGGCGAAGCACCGCACCAGGGCGGCGCATTCGGGCAGGCTCAGCTCCGCCTCCCGCGGCAGACCGAGCACGAAACTTAAGCCGACCACCCTAGTGGTTCCCATCGATCGCCCCCGGCGCTCGATCGCGTACCAGAGGACGCGGGGATCCTTAAAGCTGGCGGAGGCGTCCTCCGGCAGCAGGGTAAAGCCGGTGACCGCGTCATCATGCCGGCGTGGCCGGTAGAGCACCGCGCCGGTGTCGTCGGTCAGGACCCGGCGCTCGGCATAGGCCGCCGCTGTGGCGATGCCGCGTCGGGCGAGGCTGAGGATCTCGCAGGAGGCGAAGGAGAGGGGCATGACCGTCCGACACTCCGTTTATCCATCTGTCGGATTTGCGCATAACTCGTGGCCGGAGGCTTGGCCTCCCCGTGGGGAAGCGTACTACCGATGCCACTATTCTGTTGCGGTGTCGAGCTAAATCCGACATTGTGATCCTGAGCCGCTGACGAGCGTGCGTGTCGGAGACGTCGGATGGAATGGGATTTTGAACGGGTCGTCCACGCCCGCGCGAGGGCGACGGAGGCGCAGGCCGAGTACAGGAACGCCTGCGAGGCGGTGGCGGCCGGCCTGATCGGGGAACTCGCGGCACTGCCCGTGGACCGGATCAGCCAGGCAGCGGCACAGGTGCGCATTGCTCTTGCCGATGCCGCGGCGGGACCGGGAGATGTCCAGGCCCGTCAGGCCTGGCAGGTGCTGGCGCTGCGGGCGGGCACGGCCCCGCCCGCGGGCGGGGACCGGGACGCGGACGAGACCGAGGTGGTGTTGCGGCTTGCCCGCGCGCCGAGCCAGGACGACGTCGCCTTGCTCGAGGGCCTCGGCCTCAGGTCGATCCGGGCCGGGGTCGTGGCCTTCCGCGGCCAGTGCGGGCTCGAGAAGCTGGCGCCGCTGATCGCGCGCTACGATGGCCACGTCCAGGACGCCTCATATGCAGGCCTCTCTCCTCGCTCGCGCCAGCCCCGTCAGGACGATGGGCCGGGCGAGGCGGACGCGAAGGTCGCCGCGACGGCCGCGTCATCGTCTTCTTCGGCGGCGGCAACGTCGGTTCCGGATGCTGCGGCGGTCCCGGCGTCGATCGGCGTCGAGCCATCCGGGCCGGTCGACCGCTTCGTTCCCCGCGCCCCTCTTCCCACACGCGCCGGGGAACGCCGGAGTGGTGGCGAGGCCGACGATCATCATCATAACGGTGGAGAGGTCCGGTGAAGGGCGAGCCGGAATCGGTTCTGGCGCAGCGCGTGCGCGAGCGGCTGGTCGCGGTCGGCATTACCCAGGCCGAACTGGCGAGACGTGCCTTCGTAAATCGCAGCTTCGTGTCAGATTTGCAGAGGGGCCGCAAGGCCGTGATCCGCGAAGATGCCTTGGCGCGCTTCGCTACCGCGTTGCGCTGCTCGGTCTCCTACCTCGTCGGAGAGAGTGACGACCCGAGCGTTCCCGAGCGCCCCACCCCGGCACGTCGACTTCCCCCGCCGCCGCGGCTGCCGGCCTATCTTGCCCCGCGCGTCCGCGACCCGGGCGATCCTACGCCGCGCAAGCCCGACCTGCCCGCCGACTGGAGCGAGGACGAGCGCAACAGCGTGCTCGCCGAGGAGGCGCGGCGCGACCGGGAGCAGCGCGCCTACGACCGCGAACTCGACCGCCTCGACCCCTCCACCGAGATGGAGCCGACGCTCGAGAATGCGGTGCTCAATCTGCTCGAGTTGCGCCTGCGGTCCCATTCTACGCTCAATAGCGGGAAGGACACCGCCTCCAAGGCCATGTCGGCGCTGATCCCGGTGTTCGGACAGCGCTATGGACAGGCTCTTCGCGTCGAGGACGGGGTGCAACTGCACCACATGATCAGGCCGATGCCGCTGGCGCGCTGGCCCGGCGTCTACGCGATCATCTGGCCTGATGATGGACTCGACCCACGCATCCGCCGCAGCGAGACCGTGGTCGCCGTGCCCCGCGCCGATATCCGCCCCGGCGACGACGTGATCGTCCTGACGCGAGCCCCGGCACCGGCGACCAACATCCTCCTCGGCCGTCTGGTCGAGGCCCGGCGCGACCGCATCCTGCTCGCCGGATTGGCCGGCGACGGGCCGGACATTGTCATCCCCAGCGCCCAGCTTCAGGCAATCCATCGCCTGGCAATGATCATCGCCGCCGGCATCTGAGCCCAAAAACCTAAGGACCTTATCATGACGCCCTTCTCCCCCACGCACCGCATCTCGTCCTCGCTGCCTCGCCTCCAGGCCGAGGCCATCATCGCCCGTCTTGACCTCGAAGGCTTCATCCGGTCCTGGAACTCCGGCTTAGGCTCGATCATCACGAGCTACGAGGCCTTTCTCGACGCGGTTGCCTTCAAGCCCAACGGGCTCGCGGCCTTCGACGCGGCGATGGAGGAGGCCGCGGCGGATGGCGGGGCCCTCGACAACGCGCTTCAGTCCCTGCTCGACCCGGTCATCATCGGTTCCGCCATGACCGCCATCTCGAAGGTCTGTGCCGACTGGGCCGAGGAGATCGTTACCGACTGGGAAGAGCAGTCCGTCGCTGAGCCGGCGCCGTTTTGTGACGCGAAGACCTTCATCAATTGGGTCCTGTCCCAGCATAATCGGCCCGCAGAACTCTGCGGTCCCAACGGAGAAGAGATCGTCGACACAGCCTCCGCCGAGACCCTGTTGCGGCAGGCTCTTGGCAGAGCCATGACCAAGACAGGGACCTCCGGCTGAATCGAGTCGGCGGGGTGAGCTGGTATGACCAGGTCAGATCACTGCGATACGCTGGCCGGACACAGTGATCGCCGGTGCCGGTGAGGTCGGGCGCGAAGGTTGTCGCGTTGCGATACATCGCACGGCGCCAGTGCTCGGACCGATTGTGGAGTTTAGGGCGTAGCGTATCGACCTGCGATTGCGCCAACTTGCCGAGAGAGACCAGGAGATCGAGCGAAACCGTCGCGCGCCCGCACGCCACGATCCGCTTCTTCCTCGTTTCATGGTCCTTGCGCGCGGCTTCTATGCGGAGGGTTTGCTCGCTCGCCGAATTGAGCGGAGCGACTCCCTCGACGATTTGAAGAAGCGAGGTCCGCCGCTTCCCGATCGCACGATTGGCGTTCGGATCGCCGTTTTCGCCGCGCCACACGGCGTGCATGAAAGAGTTTAGCGAGGGCATTCCCCTCGCGCCACTCGGCGAAAGCCAACGCTCGGACGGTGCGGTCGATCATCTGTTGCAGTCGAAAGGAGCCCACCTGCAGTGTTGCTGGTAGCGGGCGTGCGGCTGGTTCACCAAATTCGGGAAGCTCGGCGAGCTGTGTTTAAGCGTGGAATAAGGGTCCTTCCGCACTTTCGGTGCTAAAGGTTGGCATCCGATCAAGCTTTGCCGACCGCGGCTCATGCAGCATGCAGGACGCGCTGGTGCAGGAGATCGAATCCGGCGCGGCCGCACATACTGCGCTTGATCAGCTTGAGGCGGTTGACCTGCCCCTCGACGGGGCCGTTGCTCCAGGGCTCGACGATGGCGGCGCGCACGGCTGGCTCGTCCTGCCAGAGCCCTGTGACGAAGCCGCCGAGATCGGTCGCGGCTGCAACTTCCAGCCACGGCGTCAGTCCGGTGGTATCGTTCTGGCGCAGTAGATCGGCGAAGGCGCGGATATGCGCAGCCTCGGCATAGGGCCTCGAGCGGTCGCGGCCGACGACGGTTACGCTCGGCTGGGCGGCGAGCCAGTCCCGCACCGGTGCCGATGAGCGGCCGGGCAATAGGTCGATGACGCGCCGCTGCTCCAGGTCGCACACGATGGTGTTGTAGGACCGACCGCGCCGCCACGCCCAATCGTCGATGCCGACCACCCGCGGCGGCGGAGACGGTACGGTCCCGCGACGACGGATCAAGCGCAGGACGGTGTCGCAGCTGACCGGCATGGTCAAGCGGACGCTTTTCCTGCGGGTCCTTCGGGCGTACGTGGAGGCGTACGATGTCCCTGCCCAGGGCGACATCCTCCATGATTGTATTCCAGAAGTAGTCGGGGGGTCCGAAAATACGGGGTGACGTCAAACTAGTGGATTACATCGTGGAAGCCGCTCGACGATTGAATCAGCGTTTTACTAGCCGATTGCCGGGATGACGGTGTCCCGCACCGTGCGCTACCGTTGCTTGATGATCTTCCCTGCCGCGTAGCGTTCGGCGTTGCCGGCCTTCATGCGCGCTTTCTCTGCATCGCGGGTGACGCCCCGTTGGATGTCGCGTAGCCGTACGATCTCGGCCTTGAGCTCCGGCTGCGGCAGCAACTTCGCCGACTCGACGGCAGGTTCCAGCAATTCTGCCCAAGTCTTCATGACGGGACGTTTGAAGGAGAGGAGCTCCGCCTCGGTATAGCGCCGGGTCATCCGGTGCTCGTCATGAGTCGTCTCCGAGCCCGCCGTCGCGTGATCGAGGATGTACCCGACGAAAGCCAAGTGGTGCCCGGCCTCGGCGAGCACGGAGGAGAAGCAGCGTCGTACGTCGTGCGGGCTCATGTCCGCGCCCGGGATCGTCGGCAGGTTCTTCGTCAGCGTCCCGACCTCGACGTGCCCGCTCTTGGCCGGCACGCCGAGCTTCGCGGGCCTGCGGGTCGGGAACAGCCACTTGGTCCCTGGCTTGTGCTCGGCCAGCCAAGCCAAATGGCGTTGCACGGCCGCCCAGGCCGGCGGGGGAAGCGGGATACTGTGCGGCTTCCCGGTGGCCTTGGCCTTCGGGGTCTTGCGGTGCCCGGCGCGCCAGATGCCCCAACCCTCGTATGCGGACCACGCCTCGAATTCCTCGACGCGGGCTCGCGCAATGGTCAGTCGCCGCTGCGCCGTCCAAGCGAGCAACTCCATCGCGGCCGCGATCACAGGCCTAATGGCCCCGCTGCGTGCCGTCGCGACAACCAATCCGAGTCGGTTCAGGTCGGGAAAACGCTGCTGCGCCTTCACGGCACCGAGCTTGGGGGCCTTCAGCCGGTCGAGAACGCTGCCGTCGATGCCCGACTCCCGTTCCTGGGCAGGCTCCGCCAGCCAGCCGAACATCCTCTTCGTCACCCGCACGACGTCCCGGGCCTGGCTGCGCTTACCCTCCTTCACCAGCGCAGCGGTCACCTTGGCGACGTCCGACGCCGCGATGCGCGCCACGGGGATGCGGTCGAGGTCGCGCATGGCCGGGCAGCCGACGACGGACGCATAGTTCCTCACCGTCTCGGCTGTCAGGTTGCCTACCTCGGCCTCGGCAGCGAGCCACCGCGCCCATGCATCTCGGGCCTGCCGGTAGGTCCAGGTGGTCACCTGCTCCTCCCGCGCATGGATGAGGGCGCGGGGCGGCTTGGGATCCTTCGGGTCCGCCTTTCCCGTCCGCTCCGTCTTGCGGTCTTCCCACGACAGGGTGTCATGCAGGGATTTCATCCAGTATGCGTCGGGTACCCCGTGGTCGGACGTAACGTGCCATTTGACGTTCCTGGCCGCGCTTCGGGCATGCGCGAGCGACCAGACGTCGACTGGACCGATGGTGATCCGTCGGTCCTTGCCTTGATGCTGGAGCCGCATTTGCCAAACGCAGCCCGATGGCTGGACGCGTAGGACCAACCCTCTGCTCTCGACGTCGTTGATCTCGCGCCGGACGCCAGCGAGTGCGTCGGCCTTCGCCTTGACGATGGTCGTCTGGCGGATCTCGATGCGCTCGCTTGCCATGGTTCCCTCCCATTCCCCGCCAGCGACAGCTAGGACGACGCTAGGACGACTTAATAAAAACAAGCATCGGCCTGATAGGTAATCGGAATTTGGCCATTCGGCAGAAACCGACGTAGAAGCGAACTGGCGTTCGGTATTTTTTAAGGTTCTCTGACAATGGGTTGCGGGTAGGCGGGGTCCGTAGCCCCCCTCGGGACACGAGCCTGGATACCCCCACCCACCGGATTAGAGCCTTCGCCTTCTAAGCGGCAGGTCGTTGGTTCGAGCCCAACCGGGGTCGCCAGAGATTCACCCGCCCAGTCAATGACTTGGCGGGTTTTTCCTGGCCCGTATCCGGTAGCCTAAGGGCGCAACACGTAGCAACACGGATCGTTGTTTTACAAAGGCTTACAACTCGAGCCGAGGCGCTTGCGGGTGCTCCACGCAACACGGATGCAACACGAAAGGCGTGTCTGTACGCCTCAGCGTGAGCCTCTACGAGCGGCCGACCACATGTTCCGAGCCTGAGCGTTATGCCTTGCAGCCGCCGTCGTGACCGCTAGCTGGCGGAGCGACCGGCACAGTCCGGTGTCCGAAGCCGGAGGGTCCGATGCGTATTCTGATGGTGGGCTATGAGCCTACCTCAGTCGACTTCTCGGACCCAGCTCTCCCGCCCGGACTAAATGCCGAGAAGATCCACCATGGGATCGAGGTGGCGCTTAAGGATATGCGCGACCGCGGCTGGACGGCTGAGCAGTGCTTCATACAACCGGACGATCAAGCCGGCCCGATCCTGCGGCAGATGCTCACTTCCGGCTCCTACGACTGCCTCGTGATCGGCGCCGGCGTGCGCTCCTGGCCACGGCACCTGGCTGTATTCGAAGTCCTCATCAACACAGCCCGCGAGGCTGCACCGACAGTTCCGATCGCCTTCAACACGCGGCCTGAGGATAGCGGTAATGCCGTCGAGCGGGTGTGGAGCAGGCATCGGATCTGACCGTACGCCGCCGCCCATACTTCACCGCCGCCCGACCAGCACGACAGTGTCAAAAAACGCGAAGGTTATAGCCATCATAACAACAGACCTCAGGACCAAAAGGGGTCTGCTGGATCTTCTCTGACGCTTGGCGGACTATGCTGGAGCACGACGGCTCGCTGAGACGAGTCCGCGCGTTTGGAGGAACTTCGATGGGCGTGCTCAAAACCGGCCAGACCGTGGCGCTGGCTGTCGTCGCGGCCTCAGGTGGCTGGCTGTTTGCCCAGACTTCCTGGGGAGCATCCGACCACCCACCGCGGTTCCCGCAGCTGACCCTCGAGCAGCTTACGCCTGCTCAGCGTCCGGTTGGTGAGAAGATCATGAAGGTCTCGAGCGTCGGACTCGCCGGCCCGTACAACCCGATGATCCGAAGCCCCGAGATGGCTCAGCGGATGTACGACCTGCTCGACTACCTGCGCTGGCACACCTCCGTGCCGACGCGACTGAATGAGTTCGCGATCCTGATCCAGGGACGCCTCTGGCGCTCGCAGGTCGAGTGGTACGCCCATTACCCGCTGGCGATCAAAGCGGGACTCTCCGAGCAGGTGGCGGCGGATCTCAAAGCGAACAAGCGGCCGGAGGGCATGAAGCCAGACGAGGCGGCCGTGTACGACTTCTGCATGGAGCTCTCCACGCAGCATGCAGTCTCGGATGAAACCTTCGCTCGGGTCAAGGAAGTGCTGGGTGAGCAGGGCGTAGTGGACCTGACGACACTCACCGGCACCTACGTGACGGTGGCCATGCTGCTGAGCATGGCCGAGGAAGGCGTGCCGCCGGGCAAGGAACCCCCGTTCAAGCCGGGCGAACGGTAGGGCGAGCGACAAGCGGTCTTGGCAGATTGTTGTCGGGACCCGCTGGATCCCCGGCGCGGCGGACATCCGCCCGCACACGCCCTAAACGCCTGTCGTAGCGCCGCTCCATGGCCGAACGCCAGGTTTGCTCGCATGTCTGCCACGGCGGCGGAGCGACATCGTTCCAGGATCGACGCTCAGCGCGGTTGACGGTTCACGGATCGCCGTCCGATCAGACGAGAATACAATCCGCTATCGGGCCTTCCGCGTGCTCAGGGCGACGCCAAGCAAAACGGCGGCGCCGACACCGGCCCAAACGATCCCGGCGCTCATCGTTCCCGCCGACGGTACACCCTTGCGCGCCCGCCAGCCGCCGTCAGCGCTCGTTCCTTGTGGGATCGGTTCCCGTAGCGCCCCATGGGTCCGTGGTCCTGGATCGGCCCGGTCCAATGCGAAGCGGAATCCTGCGCCCATCACACGCTCGGTCAGCGAGGGCGCAAGCGCGTAGCCAGCTTGGGCGAGGCGGGCCGGCCAGCCTACAGCCGTCTCGTGTCGTGGGTGCCGAACCAAGCGCAGGTAGGCCTCGGCCACATCCTCGGGCGCGTAGTAGACGTGGCCTGGGTTGAGCGTCTTGCCCGTGACGTTGGCCCCGTGCTCCAGACCGGGTGTATCGACGATGGCCGGGAACACGCCACAGACGTGGATGTGCTTATGCCGGGCAAGCTCCTGGCGCAGGCTGGCCGAGAAGCCGCGCAAGCCGAACTTGCTCGCGGTGTACGCTGCCGCGAACGGTGTTGGGGCCCAGCCGCCCATCGAGACCGTGTTGATCAGCGTGCCGTGCCCCTGGCGCAGGAAGTGTGGCAGCACGGCATAGGCACCGTGAATCGCACCCATCAGGTTGATCTCGATCGTCTGCCTGTGCAGGTCGAGCGGAGCGTCGAGGAGCGGCCCGAATACGCCAGCACCTGCATTGTTGATCCAGACATCGATGCCACCGAACGCCCTCGCCGCGCCTTCCGCCAGCGCGAAGACAGCGTCGGTGTTGGTCACGTCGGTTGGGATCGCGATCGCCGCGCCACCACCGTCCCGGATCTCGCGTACGACATCGTCGAGAACATCGGCACGCCGGGCAGCGAGAACGACGCTGGCGCCCCTGGCAGCAAAGGCATAAGCCGCGGCACGCCCGATGCCGCTCGACGCGCCGGTGATAACGACCGTAGATCCGCGCACTTGCGCCATGTCTCGCCCTCCCGCTCGTCGATCTCGATCAGCGAACCAGAGCAGGATTGTCGTGTTCCTGCGGCAGAGAGACCGCGGGTCGTCAAGTGTAGCGGATAACCTGGTGAACTCGCGAGCGGGGCACCGCGTCGCCATTGTGCCTTCATCAGGCTTGGCCGATCTTCTCGTAGTCGCTGCCCGTCTGCTCCGAGATTTTGAGCCAGTAGCGGTTTGAAGCGTCAACGAACGCCGCCTGGACGTATCCCATGACTGAGAGAGGGCGACCGCGGCAGTTTGAACGCGGTCAGCCCGTCGAGGCGCTGGCAGGCACCATCGAGCGCGTCACCTTCCACAGCCCCGAGACCGGCTTCTGCGTGCTCAAGGTCCAAGCTCGGGGCAAGCGTGACCTCGTCCCGGTAATCGGCCATGCCCCCGCCATCGCGGCCGGCGAGTGGATCACCGCCACCGGCATCTGGCACACGGATCGCCAGCACGGCGTGCAGTTCAAGGCTGACACCCTCAAGGTCACGCCGCCCACCGGGGTTGAGGGCATCGAGAAATACCTCGCCTCCGGCCACATGCGCGGCATCGGTCCGGCCATGGCCAAGCGCATCGTCGCGGCGTTCGGGGAGGGCACGTTCGAGATCATCGAGGCCGAGCCGCAGCGACTTCCCGAGGTCGCCGGCATCGGCCCGAAGCGCGCCGCCCGCATCATCGCCGGCTGGGCCGAGCAGAAAGCGGTGCGCGAGATCATGCTGTTCCTGCACGCCCACGGCGTCGGCACGGCGCGGGCGGTGCGGATCTTCAAGACTTACGGGCACGACGCCATCGCGGTCATGACCGAGGACCCGTATCGGCTGGCCAAGGACATCCGCGGC
>NZ_JAKSYN010000191.1:0-1122 GCF_022829565.1 Methylobacterium sp. J-001 | reverse complement strand
TCCAGAGTATCTGTAGTCAATCGGTTGTGTCCTCCATTCTTGCCTAGGTTCGCGTTTGTGTTAGGCACTCGCCCGCATGCCTATCAAGTCGGCCGGGGTGCTGGGGGCTCAGCCCGGTCCGTTGTCGGTCGTCAGGTGGCGTTGCGCCGGCGCGCGCGCATGATCGATCTCAGCGGCACTCTGCGTCATCTCGAGCGTGGCGGTTGGTGCGGCTGTGCTCGATCAGGCGCGGGTGATGCCGCGACCACGCCTGATCGAGCTCAGCCGCACCCAGCGCCAGGTCGAGCGTGGCGGTGACGTCGCTGGCCTGCATCGTCGTGCACAGCTTCCAGGCGACGATGGTGCGTGAGAAGTCGTCCGGGACCGTCGAGAGGTCGTACCAGCCCCAGCCAACGACCTTGAGGTAGGTGAAGTCCATCTGCCAAAGCTGGTTGGGCACGGTGGTCTTATCGCGAAACTCGTCGGCGGCCTTGATGACGATATGGGCCGGGCTGGTGATCAGGTCCTGAGACTTGAGCAACCGGTAGACGGTCGCTTCCGAGACGAAGTAGCGGCGCTCGTCGGTGAAGCGCACCGCCAGCTCACGCGGACTGAGTTCAGGCTCCTCCAGAGCCAGGGCAACGATCTGCTCGCGGATCTCCGCAGGTAGACGGTTCCAGACCCGGCTCAGCTGCGAAGGATGGTCATTCAACGCCTCGGGGCCGCCGCGCTGGTAGTCGTCGGCCCAGCGGTAAAACGTCGAGCGCGGGATGCCGACCGTCGCGGGCGCCCCGACGCCTTGAATGAGCAGCTCTAGCACGTGAGCCGGGTCTCGAACCGTCTACCTGCGGAGACCGCGGAGCAGTTCGTTGCCCTGGCTCTGGAGGGGCCTGACATCTGACCGCGTTGGCTGGCGGCGCCCATCACCGACGAGGGACGCTGCTTAGGCTCGGAAGCGACCATATACCGGTTGATCAAGTCTCAGGACATAGTCACCAGCCCGGCCCATATCGTCATCAAGGCAGCCGACGAGTTTCGCGATAAGACCACCGTGCCCAACCAGCTTTGGCAGATGGACTTCACCTACCTCAAGGTCGTTGGCTGGGGCTGGTACGACCTCTCGACGGTCCCGGACGACTTCTC
>NZ_JAKSYN010000186.1:0-1155 GCF_022829565.1 Methylobacterium sp. J-001 | reverse complement strand
CGAGCCACAGGCGGTTGGATGTGCTGATGCGCACGCCCCGGTGATCGGTTCAGGCGTACCCGTTTTTTCAAGGCCGCCCTCCGCCCCCTCAGGCGGCCCGATCAAGCGGCGCAGTGACCTCATGGGTTGCTGCGCCGTTGTCGTTGAAAGCTACCCGTAAAGCTGGCGGCACTCCTTACGAGCGGCTTCCATTCGCTGGTCGAGGTAGGCTGCGAGGTCTATCAAGCCGACCCCTTTGGCTGACTTCTGGCTAGCGTCGATCCGCACGATCGGCAGGTTCAGCTTGCCTTCACTGACCCGGCGCAGCAGGTGCTCCTGCGACACGCCGGGGAAGTAGTCCTCCATCACGCGGTCGAGCGGAATGATGACCCGCGGGCCGTACTGCTCCCGCAGAATGGCGACCGTCGTCGGCGCACCAGGATCATTCATTCGCGAGCTATGGGCCTTCAAGGTGTTCTCCGCGGGGTGAGGCTCTTAGCGCTTCCGCGTGATGTTCACGGCTGCAAGCCGCCCGTCTGTTTCCGCCTCATGGAGGATCCGTTTCGCCCTCTCCGTAGGGCTGCCGCCCCGCTTCCGAGCCCCCTCTAGCTCCATGACAAGGCGGTCCATGATTGGGGCGTACTGCTCGCCATACTGCTCGACTAGATAAGCCGAGAAGAGCGTTGCCTCCTCGATCGCAGCGAGGGTCGGCTCACGATCTGAGGGTCGCCAGCGTGGCCGTGATACCGCGTGCTGATGCCTCGGCATGTTGGCCTTCTAATTGGACTGGAGCTCCTGATGTGGCTGCTCCTCAGCCCCTACGCCGTTCGTACCGCCACAATGCAACGGCGACCCGTCGAGCCTCGTAGGATCGCCGAAGCGGCGTTCCGAGGTCGCCCTGCCCCTCGGGGGCGTAGGCGTAGATTAGAACGCCGTCTGGCCCGTAGTTCCGGCGCATTTCGGCTCGCCAGAGACTGTCCGCTGCGGCCAGCGCGCTTTCTGTGATCGCGAGGCGGCCGAGGTTCGGCGAGATGGAGTGATCGGCCCCCACGAGGTGGTCCAAGGGTAGAGTTAGTGCACGGTGGGCCGCTCCGCCACGGGTAGCTTGGCCGGCGGAGCTGGTCTGGCAAGCGCAGCCGGCCAAGCGGAGAAGGCTGGCATGAACACCTCCGGGGC
>NZ_JAKSYN010000185.1:0-687 GCF_022829565.1 Methylobacterium sp. J-001 | reverse complement strand
AAGGGCCGCAACGTCGTGATCGAGAAGAGCTTCGGCGCCCCGCGCATCACCAAGGACGGCGTCACCGTCGCCAAGGAGATCGAGCTCGCCGACAAGTTCGAGAACATGGGCGCCCAGATGGTGCGCGAAGTGGCCTCGAAGTCGAGCGACATCGCGGGTGACGGCACCACCACCGCCACCGTGCTGGCCGCCTCCATCGTCCGCGAGGGCGTCAAGTACGTCGCCGCCGGGATGAACCCGATGGACCTGAAGCGCGGCATCGACCTCGCGGTCGCCGCGGTCGTGAAGGACATCAGCGAGCGCTCCCGCAAGGTCGCCTCCTCGGAGGAGATCGCCCAGGTCGGCACGATCTCCGCCAACGGCGACAAGGAGATCGGCGAGATGATCGCCCACGCGATGCAGAAGGTCGGCAACGAGGGCGTGATCACGGTCGAGGAGGCTAAGACCGCCGATACCGAACTCGACGTTGTCGAGGGCATGCAGTTCGACCGCGGCTACCTCTCCCCGTACTTCATCACCAATGCGGAGAAGATGGTCGCCGATCTTGAGGATCCCTACATCCTCATCCACGAGAAGAAGCTGTCGTCGCTGCAGGCGATGCTGCCGGTGCTCGAGGCCGTGGTCCAGACCGGCAAGCCGCTGCTGATCATCGCCGAGGACATCGAGGGCGAGGCCCTGGCCACCCTC
>NZ_JAKSYN010000184.1:0-34305 GCF_022829565.1 Methylobacterium sp. J-001 | reverse complement strand
GGGTCGCCGCGGGGATCGGATCCCGCGCGTATCTGGCCGACACCTGGGTCCCCGCGGCGTCCCGCGTCCCTCGTGCTGGGTCTGTGATTGGTTCTCTTGGGCCATGCCCCCGGCGCCGCGAGGCGGGTGGGGACGATGACGCATCTCTGATAGAGACCGTGGCAGACCCGAAACATTGACGTTCGCCCGGCGGGCTGCCATCCGCCCGTCCGACATGTCCGCCCGCGGCACCGCTGAGTTCTGAACACAATGACAGACCTGATCGAGACGATCCGCCGGACGCTCGTGCCGATCCACAAGGAGGGCTATCCCTTCATCCTGATCGGCATCGTGCTGACGGTGCTGGCCGGCTACTTCTCGCAGTTCTTCGGCTGGATCTTCCTGATCCTCACCCTCTGGGTCTGCTACTTCTTCCGCGACCCGGAGCGGATCACCCCGGTGGCCGAGGGGCTGGTGGTCTCGCCCGCGGACGGGCGCGTCAACCTGATCGCCACCGTGCTGCCGCCCCCGGAGCTGGACCTGCCGCAGGTGCCGACCTTACGCGTCTCGGTGTTCATGAACGTGTTCGACTGTCACGTGAACCGGGTGCCGGTCTCCGGCCGGATCGGCCAGATCCACTACACGCCGGGCCTGTTCCTCAACGCCGAGCTCGACAAGGCCAGCGACGACAACGAGCGCAACGGCATGGTCATCGAGACCAGCCATGCCGGGCAGGCCAAGCGCGTCGGCGTCGTGCAGATCGCCGGGCTGGTGGCGCGGCGGATCGTCGGGTTCGTCTCGGCCGGCGACACGCTGGGGGTGGGCGAGCGGTTCGGGCTGATCCGGTTCGGCTCGCGGGTCGACGTCTACCTGCCGGCCGGCGCCACCGTGCTGGTCGGGCTCGGCCAGAAGGCGGTGGCCGGCGAGACGGTGCTGGCCGATCTCGGCGGCGGCCCGGGGCGGCAGTTCAAGCGGATCTAGACGATCATGGACGACCTGTTCCCGCCCTTCGCGCCCGATCCGAACGAGCCGCGCCCGCGCCGGTTCAAGCCGGTGCCGTTCCGGATGATCGCGCCCAACATGATCACCCTGATGGCGCTCTGCCTCGGGTTGACGGCGATTCGGCTGGCCTTCGAGGGCAAGTTCGAGCCCGCCGTCATCGCCGTGGTGGCGGCCGGCGTGCTCGACGGCATCGACGGCCGGGTGGCCCGCCTGCTCAAGGGCACGTCCCGGTTCGGGGCGGAACTCGATTCGCTCGCCGACTTCGTGAATTTCGGCTGCGCCCCGGCGCTGATCCTCTACGGCTTCGCGCTGTTCCACCTGAAATCCGCCGGTTGGATCGTGGCGCTGATCTTCGCCATCGCCATGGCCCTGCGGCTCGCCCGCTTCAACGCCATGCTGGACGACCCGAACCGGCCGGACTGGAAGAAGGACTTCTTCGTCGGCATGCCGGCGCCGGCCGGCGCGCTGACCGCGATGCTGCCGCTCTACCTGCACTTCCTCGGCTTCGGCGCCGAGGGCTGGGCCGCCCCGGCGATCCTGATCTACGTCCTGGCCATCGCGTTGCTGGTCGTCTCCACGGTCCCGACCTTCTCGGGCAAGACCATGGGCAAGCGCGTGCCGCGCAGCCTCGTCCTGCCGATCTTCCTGTTCGGGGTCGCGGCCTTCGGCATCCTGATCAGCTACCCGTTCGAGGCCCTGGTGGCGGTGAGCGGCGGCTACCTGCTGACCATCCCGGTGGTCGCGGCCCAGTATCGCCGCCGGGCCAAGGCCGAAGCGGCCACCCTGATCGAGGAGCCGCCAGGGCCGGCGATCAGCGGGGGATAGACCGGACCGAGACGCTGGCCTTCGCCGGCGCTTCGCCTAGGTTCGCATTACGATCTTGGCGGGGGACGGCGCATGCTCGAAGAGTTCAAGAAATTCGCGCTGCGCGGCAATGTCGTCGATCTCGCGGTCGGCGTGATCATCGGCGCCGCCTTCGGGGCGATCGTCAATTCCGCCGTGCAGGATCTGTTCATGCCGGCGATCGGCGCGCTCACCGGCGGGCTCGATTTCTCGAACTACTACATCCCGCTCTCGTCCAAGGTGCAGGCCGGGCTGCCCTACGCGGATGCCAAGAAGCAAGGCGCCGTCTTGGGTTACGGCCAGTTCCTGACCCTGACCCTCAATTTCCTGATCGTCGCTTTCGTGCTGTTCCTGGTGATCCGGGCCATGAACAAGCTGCAGCACGCCGAGGCCAAGAAGCCCGAGGCGGTGGCCGAGATCCCGGCGGATGTGAAGCTCCTGGCGGAAATCCGCGATCTGCTGGCGGTGAAGCCGCGGGTTTAGGGCTCAGCGCTTGGGCTTGTCGTCGCCATCCGGCTTTACCCCGAGGGCGTCCAGGATCTGGTCGAGGGCTTGCCCCACCGCGCCGGTGCCCTCTTCGTGGGTCTTCAGCCGGGTCTCGAGCCGGCGGATCTGCGGCTCGAACGCATCCGGCACCGGATCGTCCCCGAGGAAGCGGGGCTTGTCGGTGCCGACGGGCAATACACCGCGCAGCTGCTGGCCGAGGTGATCGCGCACCGGTTCCGGCAGGGTCGCGCCGGGGTCGCTCGAATCCTGGCTCATGGTCGCCTCACAGGTCTGTTGGCGGATCAACGGCTTCGCCGCAGAACCGTTGCGCAGCCGCTGGCGGCGCACAACGGACGGGCCCCGGAGCGGGTGCTCCGGGGCCCGATGGGCCGGTGCGGGACCGGCCCGCGCGATCAGTCGATGACCTCGACGATCCGGTGGCCGCGATCGACCAGCACCGGGCGGTCGTTCACCACGGTGTAGCGGTAGCCCGGCTGCACGCGGTACTCGGTCGGGACGTCGTAATACGTGACGCCGGAGGCCGGCAGGGTGGAGCCGACGGCGACGCGGCCGTCGTAATCGTACGAGCGGACGTTGCGCTCGCGGACGTAGCTGCGGAAGCGCGGCGCCATGTCGACGCCGAGGATGCCGCCAACCGTGCCGGTGGCCGCGCCGACCGCGCCGCCGACGATGCCGCCGATCGGGCCGGCCGCGTCGTTACCGGCGGCTGCGCCGCGCTCGGCACCCGGGATGGTGCCCTGGGCCTGGGCCGCGAGCGGCAGGGACAGGGCGAGGACCGAGGCGGCGATCATGGTCTTGAAGGTCATGCGGGACATCTCCGTTCCGTGGCGTTCCGCCGCAGCAAAGGCAGCGAAGCTCGGGCCGGTAACGCCCGATCCCCGGAATCGGATGCATCCTTTTTTCAGCGCGACGCGCCGAAGACAACGCAGCCCAGAGTTTACTAAGCGTCCTTGGGCATCGCCGACTGGATGAACCGGTCGGAGCCGAGATCCTCCTCGTCGTAGCCCAGGAGCTCGGCCAGCCGGCCGCGGGCGCGGCTGACCCGGCTCTTCACGGTGCCGACCTTGCAGCCCATGATCGTGGCGGCCTCCTCGTAGGAGACGCCCTCGGCGCCGACCAGCACGAGCGCCTCGCGCTGATCCGGCGGCAGCTTGGCCAGGGCCGATTGCAAATCCTCGACGTCGAGCCGGTCGCCCTGGTGCGGTGCCGTGGCCAGCCGGGCCGCGTAGGAGCCGTCCTGGTCCTCGACCTCGCGGACCCGCTTGCGGTGATCCGAGTAGAAGATGTTGCGCAGGATCGTGAACAGCCACGCGTTGAGGTTCGTGCCCGGCTGGAACCGGGCGCGGTGCTGCCAGCCCTTGAGCAGGGTGTCCTGGACGAGATCGTCCGAGCGAGCGGGGTTCGACGTCAGCGACAGCGCGAAGGCGCGCAGCGACGGCACCGCGGCGAGCAGGCCGTTGCGGAATTCCGGCTCGATCGCCTCGCCCCGGGCGCGCAGCGCCGCCTCCAGCTTCTCCAGCAGGTCGGAGAAGCGGGACGGCAGGATCTCCTCGCCGATCCGCTCGTAGACGGTGCGCAGGTGCTCGCCGAGATGCGTGCGGATGTTCGGGGCGAGGTTCGGGCGGCCATCCCGAAGCCCGTCCTCTTGGGAGTCCTCTTGGGACAGGACGGTGTCGGTCTCGTCGCGGCTCATGCGTATCGTGCTCGTCAGCTCATCGTGGCTCGACCTGCGGTCCGGACCGGTCGAGGCGGATCGCTTGCCGGCCGAACTCCCCCTCAAGTCCGGTCGATGCTCTCCTATTGCAGGCGTTCTAGCGCATTGGGGGCGTGCATGCACCCTCGCCCAGACCCGACTTAAGAAGCCCCGGCCGGTCTCAACAGGCGGATAGCCCCGTCCCGCAGAGTCAGGACATCGCCGCGCGCGAGATCGGTCCAGCGCTCGTCCCGGGTCAGCGCCTGGGTGGCGACCACCGTGACCACGTCGTTCTCGGTCGTTTCCCGCGCGAAATCGACCTGCCAGTCCTCGTCGATCAGGGTGGCGGTGCCGAACGGCGCCCGGCGGGTGAGGTAGCAGAGGCGCTTGCCGCAATGGGCGTAGAGGGTGCGGCTATCCGTCAGCAGCATGTTGAACACACCCAGCGTGTGCAATTCGCCCGCGAGGTCGGCCACGGCCCGGTCGAGGGTCGCAGGCCGGGGCAGGGCCTGGAACCGCGCCTGGAGGCGCCCCAGCATCCAGCAGAAGGCGTGCTCGCTGTCCGTTGAGCCGATCGGCATGAAGCTGCCGAGCGGCAGCCGCTTCACGCCCTTGAGCTGGCCGTTATGCGCGAAGGTCCAGCGGCGGCCCCACAATTCCCGCGCGAACGGGTGGGTGTTCTCCAGGCTGACACGGCCGCGATTGGCCTTGCGCACATGCGCGACGACGATGCGGCTCTTGATCGACATGTCGCGCAGCAGCCGGGCCAGCTGCGAGCGCGAGCTCGGCTCGGGCTCGTGGAAGCTGCGGCAGGTCCGCCCGTCATAGAAGCTGATGCCCCAGCCATCGGCATGGGGCCCGGTATCGCCGCCGCGCCGGGCGAGTCCGGCGAACGAGAAGCGGATGTCGGTCGGCACGTTGGCGCTCATGCCGAGCAGTTCGCACATCGAAATAAAGCCGGGGCCAGGCGGGGAAGGGGCGACGTTTAGAGTGCGTAACGCCGAAGTGGAAGACGGATCGGCGAAAGAGCGTCGGTCACGACACTGTGTTGGCGTCGTCCGCCACCCGGACGACGGATTTCGTCGGCCTCACCGTGCCAGATAATCGGTCAGCGTCATCCCGAACATGATGGCGACCCAGAAGAAGCCGAGCCCGGAGAACAGCCGCACCAGCGGCGGCTCGTGGATCACCTCCATCGAAACTAAGAGGATCAGCGCCACCATCACGGCGACGACCAGGAGTTCGACGATCCACACCTGCGCGAAGGGCAGGGTGGCCCCCAGGGTGACGTTGACGGCGAGGAGCGCCAGCAAAGCCAGGAAGGTCAGCACCGGCGTGCGCAGCCGCCGCCGGAGCAGGGCGCGGTCGTCGGCGCTCAGGGTCGCGAGGGGATTGCGCATCCTACCGGTTCACCACGTAGAGAATCGGGAAGGCCAGGATCCAGACCAAGTCGATGAAGTGCCAATACAGGCCGTAGACCTCGATCCAGTTCTGGTGCCGGGACAGGAAGCCGGCCTTGGCGGCCAGCCAGGTCATGCCGAGCAGGAGCGCGATGCCGGTGAACAGGTGGACCGCGTGCAGGATCGTGGCGACGTAGTAGAGGTTCACGAACAGCCGCGCCGGTGGAGTCTCGACGAGCACGAAGGGCCGGCTGCTCAGGAACGGCATCATGTGCTCGGCCCAGTCGGCGTAGTATTCGTAGCCCTTGAGCACCAGGAACAGGCCGCCGAGCGCCGCGGTCGCCAGCATCGCCCGCACCATGGCGCGCTGCCAGCCGATGCGCGAGAACTCGATCGCCATCGACATGGTCAAGCTGGAGCAGATCAGCACCACGGTGTTGGTGGCGCCGATCCAGAACTTGAGATGCTTTGCCGCCGCGATCGTGGCTTCGGGGTGCAGGATCCGGGTGATCAGCGCCACCAGAAACAGCGCGGAGAACAGCAGCAGCTCGGTGATCAGCCAGGCCCAGATGCCCAGCGTTGCGGCGGCGCGCTGCTGGTCCACGGTCTCGAAATGCCCGACGCGGGCGACCCCGACGCCGTCTGCAAGCCCCTCGCTCATCCGTGCTGGTCCTGGGCTTCCTGCGCCTGGATCGGGTAGTCGTACGGGATGCGCGGCACCGCCGGGGGCGACAGGAAATTGTGCTTGGGCGGCGGCGAGCCGGTCTCCCATTCGAGCCCCTTGGCGTTCCACGGGTTGGCGGGCGCCTTGCGGCCGAACCACAGGGAATAGACCAGATAGAGCATCGGGAAGATGTAGCCCGCGGCCAGGATCGTGGCGCCGGCCGAGGACAGCACGTTGAGCAGCTGGAACTCGGCCGGGTAGGTCGCGTAGCGCCGGGGCATCCCGAGATAGCCCAGGATGAACTGCGGGAAGAAGGTGACGTTGAAGCCGATGAAGATCAGCACCGCCGAGACCCGGCCCCACGGCTCGCTGTACATCCGGCCGGTGAATTTCGGCCACCAGAAGTGCAGGCCGCCCAGGAAGGCCAGCACCGTGCCCCCGACCATGATGTAGTGGAAATGCGCGACCACGAAGTAGGTCGCGTGGATGTGCTGGTTGATGGCCAAGGTCGCGAGATAGAGGCCCGTGAGCCCGCCAAGCACGAACAGCCCGATATAGCCCATCGCGTAGAGCATCGGCGTGTCGAGCCGTAAGCTGCCCTTATGGATCGTGGCGGTCCAGTTGTAGACCTTGACCGCGGACGGCACCGCCACCGCGAAGGACAGGGCGGAGAACACCAGGGAGGCCAGGTCGCTCTGGCCGTTGACGAACATGTGGTGGCCCCAGACGAAGAAGGTCACCGAAGCGAGCCCGATCGACGCGTAGGCGACGAACCGGTAGCCGAACAGCTTCTTCTGCGCGAAGGCCGGGACGATCTCCGAGATCACCCCCATGCCGGGCAGGACCATGATGTACACGGCCGGGTGCGAGTAGAACCAGAACAGGTGCTGGAACAGCACCGGGTCGCCGCCATAGGCCGGATCGAACACGCCGATATGGAAGCCGCGCTCCATGATCAGCAGGATCAGCGCCGTCGTGATCACCGGCGTAGCGAGCAGGAAGATCAGGCTGGTGGCGTAGTGGGTCCAGACGAAGATCGGCAGCTTGAACCACGTCATGCCGGGCGCCCGCATGGTGTGGATCGTGACCACGAAGTTGAGACCGGTGAGAATCGACGAGAAGCCCACGATGGTCACGCCGATCAGAGCCGGCAGGACCCAGGTGTTCGAGAAGGCGGTGGAGAGCGGCGCGTAGAAGGTCCAGCCGGTGTCGACGCCGCCCAGCACCAGAGAGACCAGGGTGAAGAACGCCCCGGTCATGAAGATGTACCAGCTCGTCAGGTTGAGCTTGGGGAACGCCAGATCCTTGGCGCCGATCATCAGCGGGATCAAAAAGTTGCCGAAGGTCGCCGGGATCGACGGGATTAGGAAGAACCACACCATCACCACGCCGTGGATGGTGAAGGCCTTGTTGTAGGTGTCGTTGGTCATGATCGCGCCGTTCGGCACGATGAGGGCCAGCCGGACCACGCCGGCGGCCACCGCTCCGATCACGAAGAAGCCGGTGATCGAGGTCAGGTACAGGATCGCGATGCGCTTGTGGTCGGTGGTGAGGAACCACGAGCGCAGGGTCGAATCCGCGTGGAGATAGTCCGCCTTGCGCCCGAGGGTGGCCTCCGGCGCGTGCGGCTCGCGGCGGGCCGTGCCGCCGACGCTGCCCGTTGCGCTCATGGTGTCGCCTTTGATTGGGTCGGCCAACGGTTCCGGAGAAGAAGGCCGAGCGTCAGATTGATCGCGCGCTTCTCCCTCCCCCATCTGCGGGCTAGCGGACCCACACTTCGCATTCGGCAGTACGTGATGGAAACACGACGCGTTTTCCCCTCCCCCTTGCGGGGAGGGGTTAGGGGTGGGGGTGGTGCAGGATCGAACGTCACGGTGCCTTCTGAGCCACCCCCACCTCCAACTCCTCCCCGCAAGGGGGAGGAGTGCGCGTTCTGCCGTCCACAAGCCGATGTGTGAACATCGTAGTCTCTGCGGGGAAGGGGGGGCCCCGAAGGGGGTTGGGACAGGGGCGGCGCGACGGTGCAGGATGGGGTTGGCGTCGCAACCTCTCCGGACCCTCGCTGACGCGAGGCCCACTCTCCCCCGCAGAGGGAGGGAGGAGACCGGCGCGCGCTACGATCCGACGGCCGGATGCCCACGGTGACGCAGATCATCATCGTGTCGCGTCCGCGGCCTTGCCGGAGGCCGGCGCCGTGTAGGATTTCAGGAAATCGATGAGGCGGCCGAGTTCGTCCTCCGGGATTCGCCCGGCGAAGCTCGGCATGACCTGCTTGTAGCCCTCGGCGAGCCGGTCGCCGTTCGGGTTCAGGATCTTTTCGCGCAGCCAGGTCTCGTCGGCCGTCACCGTGCGGCCGTCGGCGAGCTTTACCGGGCTGCCGTAGAGCCCGACGAGGCTCGGGGCCTTCACGGCCGAGCCGGGATCGTGGCAGCCGGCGCAGCCATAGGCCTCGTAGAGGGTGCGGCCGGCCGCGACCTTGCTCTGCTGCGCGCCGGCATGGGTCAGCCAGTCCTGGTAGTCGCCGGGGTTCATGAAGGTGACCTCGCCGCCCATCACGGAATGGTCGGTGCCGCAATATTCCGAGCAGTAGAGGTGATAGGTGCCGATCTTGTCGGCCTTGAACCACAGGTCGGTGTAGCGGTCCGGCAGGGCGGCGACCTGCAGGCGCACCGCCGGCAGGTAGAGGGCGTGGATCACGTCCTGGCTGATGATCCGCAGGCGGATCGGCTGCCCGATCGGCAGGTGCAGGTTGTTGATCTCGGCCTGGCCGGTGGGATGCTGGAACTTCCACATCCATTGCCGGCCGATCGCCTCGATCACCATCGCGTCGGGCGGCGGGTTCCGCGAGGCCACGTACAGCCGCGCCCCCCAGACGAAGAAGATCAGCGTCAGCAGGAACGGGATCAGCATCCAGCTGATCTCGATCAGGTTGGAGCGGATGCCTGATGGCTGCCGGTCCGCCTCTGAACCCTCCCGGTAGCGCAGGGCGAAGTAGGTGATCGCCACGAAGACCGGGACGGTCAGCAGCAGAGTCAGGATCGTGAAGGCCAGGATCAGCAGGTCGGTCTCGGACGCGGTGGCCGAGACGGCGGCGGGCCAGAGTTCGAGGGCGGCGTGGTTCGGCGTCATGCTACCGTTCCGGCGCGTCGAGGGGGCGGCCGACGATCAGGTTCATGGCCCGGTCGATCGGGATGCGGGCCCGGGTATGGGCCGGATCGCTGTAGCCGTAGCCGGCGAGCCGTGCCGCGGCCGCGGCCCTCTGGCGATCGAGGTCGGCATAGGGATCGGCCTGCAGATTCGGGGGCGGCGGCGTCAGCGGGGCGGTCTGCTGGCGCGTCAGGGTCGGCAGGCTCCGGCGCTGGCTCGCGCTGAAGGCGCCCATCAGCCAGACCATGGTGCCGATGACCGTCAGCACGGCGAGCGCCAGGCCCGCCATCACCAGCGCGGTGTTGCGGACGCTGACATCGCGCGTCTCGTAGCCGGGACCGTCGGGATCGCGTGGGCGATTGGCCGGCATGCCGCGGGCGGGCCGGCCGCTCAGCAGGCCGCTCCCGCGCAGGGTCAGCCCGGCCAGGATCGCCGGGATCAGGCCGGGGCCGGGGGTGCCGCCCGCGCTCATGCGATCCTCCCGGAAGACCGGGCATTCGGTGCTGCGCGGCCACGCAGCAAGGGCTGGAGCGCGGCGGCCAGGCACGCGACTCCGAGGGCAGCGAGCCCGTCGACCGGGCGGATCACGAACCGGTCGCGCAGAGCCGGCGTGACCAGCCAGAACATCTCGAGGGCATGCACGGCCAACGCCGCGCCGGCCAGGATCCGGGTGGTCGGGCGGCCTGGCCGGAGGGTCGCGAGTCCGGCCAGCACGACGACGATCCCGGCCGCGATCGACAGGCCGCGTCCGAGCCCGCCGCCGCGGGCGAAGTACCAGGCCACCTCCGGCGGCAGGTTGGCCGACCAGGCGATCAGGAACTGCACGAAGTGCAGGAACGCCCAGAGGCCGAGCAGCACCACGAGGGGAACCAGCCGGCCCCGCCCGGGCGGGGTGCGTCCGCGGCCCACCGGCTCCGGCTCCTCCCAGGCGAGCAGGATCGCCGCTGCGAAGGCCAGCCCACTCCACGCGGTCATCACCAGCAGGCCGAGCAGGGCAGAATCGAGCCGCGGATCGAGGGAGGCGATCACGTCGGTGGTGAACAGGGTGCCGACCACCGCGTGCAGGCCCACCGCCGGCACGGTGCGGCCCTCGCCCGGCTCGTCGAAGGGCCGCGCGAAGCGGAACGCCAGCCAGGTCCAAGCCGCGAGATACGCGATCACCCGGGCCGCGAAGAACGGCGCGGTGAACCAGAGCCCCGCCAGCGGAGTGCGGGGCGCCGCCTCGACCCAGGGGTAGAGCACCGGCACCGCCGCGAGGAGGGGCAGCCCCAGCAGCGCAGCCACCGGCATCAGTGCCATCAGCCGGCGCAGGCCCGCCAGAATCTCGACGCCGCCGCGCTCGCGCACGCGCTTGCCGAAGCGCTCGGCTACGATCGTCACCGGCAGGGCGCCCACCGGCAGCGCCAGGAGGACGAGCCAGGCCGCGAGATACGCGCACGCCGTCCCGCGCCAGCCGCCCGCGAGAAAGCAGCAGGCCAACAGGCCGAGCCCGACAAGCCCGAGCAGGATGGGGCGGCTCACTGGGTCGCCTCCAGGCGGGTCCGGTCGTCCGGCGACAGGCTCGCCACCGGGGCGTCCTGGCTGAGCTGGAGCGCCCGGACATAGGCGACGATCGCCCAGCGGTCGGCCGACGGGATCATCTGTGCCATGCCGAACATCGCGCGCCGGCCATTGCCGATGGCGTCGTAGATCTCGGCGGCCGAGGCCTTGCGCAGTGGTTCGGCAGTGAGGTCGCCGGCATGCGGGAAGCCGCGCTGCACGACGATCCCCTGACCGCGTCCGTCCTGGCCATGGCAGGGCGTGCAGAACACCGCGTAGCGCTGCCGGCCACGCTCGACCAAGTCCTCGCTGATCGCCTGCGGCTGCGGCGCCTCGCGGGCCGGATCGGTCCGCGGAACGGTCCCGGCCACGGGCTGACGCATGGTGATCTGGCGGGGGAAGAACGCGTTCCGGTCCCAGGTCTTGGCCCGGGCCTGGTCGTCCATGTTGGCCTCGCCGCAGGCGGTGAGAGCGGAGAGGGACGCCAACAGGGTGAGGCGGACGGCGCACCTCATCGCGGGATCCTGCGGATCTCGAGGGGGCGCCCGGCCTCGACCGGCAGGCTGGTGAGCCGGCGCTCGAACCGGGCCGCGTCGAACCGGTCGCTGCGCGCCTCCGCGGAGAGGAAGAACCGGTCGTCCGAGGCGCGCAGGAAACCCGGGATGTTGAAAGCCGGGTGGTTGAGTCGCGGCAGGCGGTTGAGCACCAGGAGCGCGAGGTGGATCGCGATGCAGCCGGTCATCATCGCGAAGGAGATGCTCGGCACCACGAAGGACGGCCACGACAGGCGCGGGCGCCCGCCGATCAGGAACACGTAATCGTAGGCGGTCGCGTAGATGCACATCGCGTAGAAGCCCGCGCCGCCGAGCAGCGCGCCGGCGAGCGCGTAGGGCAGGATCGAACGGCCCTCCAGGCCGAGCGCCCGCAAGGTGCGGGGCATCGGCACCGGCCCGTGCCCGTCGAGATGAACCTGGTCCGGGCTGATCCCCGACACCGCCTGCAGGGCGGCGGCGAGGTCGGCGTGGCTGGCGAAGGTGGCGGACACGCCCCAGAGCGGGGCCGGCCCGGGATTCTCCTCCGGGCGGAGGGTGGCCCGGGACGCGGCCTCCCGGGCGGCGGCCGCGGTGCCCGGAGCCCGGGCGAGGGCGAGGCGGCGGCTCTCGATGATCGAGACCGCCGGCAGGTAGCGCAGGAACAGCAGCAGCAGGGTCAGGAACAGGCCGATGGAGCCCGCGAAGGTGGCGATACCCCAAGGATCCGGCCCGTAGGGCAGCCGCGAGGAGGGCAGGAAATCCTGGGTCAAGGTGACGACCAGCACCATGACGTGGTCGGCATAGGCCCCGGCCGCGACCAGCAGGCCGACCATCGCGATCGCAAGGGGCGTCGTCCGGGCGCGGGCCGACCAGAGCACCTGCGCCGGCAGGACCAAGCCGAGGATCGCCGTCCAGGAGACCAGGGCATGGTCGCCGGTCATGCGCCGCACCAGCACGGCCCGCGCTTGCGCGTCGCCGTTGAGGAACGTGTCGAAATACTCGGCGGCGTAGCAATAGGCGCTGGCGCAGCCGAGGCAGAGCAGCAGGCGGCCGAGCACGTCGAGGTGGCGCGCGGTCACCAGGCTGTCCAGGCCGTAGACGACGCGGATCAGCACGACGATCGCCGCGGTGACGCCGACGCCGGAATAGACTGCGTTCACCAGGAAGCTCACCGGCAACAAGGTGCTGTGCCAGCCCGGCATCAGCGAGCCGGCCAGCATCACCGAGGCGCCGGTCTGGACCGAGACCACCAGCAGCACGCCGAGCAACGCCACCGTCCGGTAGGCCTGGACCCAGATCTGCCAATGGGCCGCCGAGCCGCGCCAGCCCGAGGCGACGATGCCGTAAATCTGCGCGCGCAGCAAAGCGAGCTTGCGGGTGCGGTCCTTGGCGTCGCTCTGGCGCATCGCCTCCACGAAGGCACGGTCGCGCAGGGTGGCGAGGTCCGGCAGCATCCCGATGAACCAGAGGCTCACGCAGATCACCAGGAAGGCGACGATGTCGATCGCGTCCCACAGAAGCGGCGAGCGGAATTGCGGCCAGAGGTCGTAGGTGTTGGGGTAGGGCAGGTTCCAGAAGAAGAACCACGGCCGCCCGAGATGGATGATCGGGTAGAGCCCGGCCGAGGCGGTTGCGAGCAGCGCCAGGGTCTCGGCGATTCGGTTCACCGCCCCGCGCCACTCCGCCCCGAGCAGCAGCAGCACCGCCGAGACCAGCAGGCTGCCCGACGCCACACCGATCCACCAATCGTAGCTCGCGATGTCGAGCGCCCAGACGACGGCGTTGTTGTTCGCCCAGACCCCCGGCCCGGCATAGAGCAGGTAGCCGAGGGTGAAGCCGAAGACGCCGAGCAAAGCCACCGCCCCCGCGAAGGCGATCCACCAGCGGCGGTTGCGCGGATGGGTCAGCGGGATCGCCGCCACCGCGCCGCCGATGCCCTGGAGGGTCTCCTCCGGGCCGATCAGGGGGCCGGCCGACGGGCCGCCGAGCAGGGCGCCGGACATGCTCAGCCCTCCCGTCCGGTGGGATCGGCGGCGGGCGCGAGCCCGGCGAGGTAGGTGGTGCGCGGGCGCGTGTTCAGGTGGCCGAGCAGCGCATATTCCCGCGGGTCCTTGCGAGCGTCCGAGACCCGGCTCGTCGGGTCGGCGACGTTGCCGAAGGTGATCGCCCGGGTCGGGCAGGCACCTTGGCAGGCGGTCTCGACGGCGCCGTCCGGGATCGGCGCATGCGCGTCCTTGGCCGAGGTGATCCGGGCCGCCGTGATGCGCTGGATGCAGTAGGTGCACTTCTCCATCACGCCGCGGGCGCGGACCGTGACCTCGGGATTGCGCTGCTGCTGCTGCACCGGGGTCATGCCGCCGGTATAGTCCAGGTAGTTGAAGCGGCGGACCTTGTAGGGGCAGTAGCTCTGGCAGGTCCGGGTGCCGACGCAGCGGTTGTAGACCTGGAGGTTCAGGCCCTCGCTGTCGTGCAGGGTCGCCTCGACAGGGCAGCCGACCTCGCATGGCGCCTGCTCGCAATGCATGCACGGCACCGGCTGAAAATGCGTCGTCGGCGCGTCGAGTTCGCCCGCGTAGTAGCGGTCGATCCGCAGCCAACCCATCCAGCGGCCGAGTTCGACCTCCGCGCGCCCGACCACCGGGATGTTGTTCTCCGCCTGGCAGGCGGTGACGCAGGCATTGCAGCCGGTGCAGGCATCGAGATCGATCGCCATGCCCCATTGCGCGGCGACCCAGCGGTCCTGGCTCTCGGGCGGCGGATAGAACGAGGCGGGTGCCGGCGCAGTCTTGGGATCGCCCACCGGCGCGGCGCCGACCGCCTGGACGCGGACGATGTCCTGGCCCTCCATCGTGCCGAGGTTCTGGGTGGTCGCCGGCATGCGGCGGCGGCCGGTCTTGGTGAGCCGCGCCCCGGTCAGCCGCCAGGGTGTCTCAACGGGGCGCAGGGTGGCGGCGTCATAGCCCAGGCCGCTCGACAGGTGGTCCGGTACGTTGCGGCCGTAGCCGAGGCTCAGGGTCACGGTGTCGGCATCCTGCCCGGGCAGGATCCAGGCCGCGCCCTCGACGGCGCGCCCCGCCGCCTCGACCCGCACGATGTCGCCCGTGGCGATCTTTTCGCGCTCGGCGAGATGGGGGCTGAGGGCGATGACGTTCTCCCAGACGATCTTGGTCAGGGGCTTCGGCAGTTCCTGCAGCCAGGCGAGGTCGGCATGGGTCCCGTCCCAGATCGTGGCATCAGGGCGGAACACCACCTCAATCCCGTCTGCGGCGGGCACCGGGGAGGGGGGCACGGCCTGGGTGAGGGCGACCGCTTCCGTCGCGCTCGCGCTGTCGGACCAATACCCCCGGCGCAGGGCGTCGCCGAAGCGGGCCTCGAACGCGGCCGCATCCTCGCCTTCGTTCCGCCAGCGCGCCTTGAGCAAGCCGAGCGCGTCCTCGCCGCCTTCGCTCCCGCGCCCGTCGGTCAGGAAGGCCAGCATGTCCTGAAGGGTGCGGCCGTTGTAGAGCGGCGCAACCGTCGGCTGGATCAGCCCGACCGTGCCGTCGACGGCACGGACGTCGCCCCACGATTCCAGCGGATGGGCGGTGGGCAGATGCCAGTCGGCATGCGCGCCGGTCTCGTCGTAATAGAGCCCGGCATGGATCTTGAGCGGCACGCGCTCCATCCGGGCAGCGAAGTCGAGGGCGGCCGGTGCGTCGTAGACCGGGTTGGCGCCGAGCACGATCAGCACCTTGACGGCGCCGCGCTCCATGGCGTCCGCCAGATCCGCCAGCGAGTCCGTGCCTTGCTCGGCCACGGGTGCCGTGTGCCGCAGGGTCGCGCCGGTATTGCCAAGCGCGCCGTTGAGGCGGTGGACCAGGGCGTGCAGATCCGGGCTCGTGGTCAGGCCGGCCGTGACCAGGCCGGCACCCCGGGCCTCGATCAGGGCCTTGCCGGCGCCCCGGGCCCAGCGGGATACAGGATCGTCGCCCGCAGGCGCCGCGCCGCCGCCGGCCAAAGCTAAAAAATCCCGCGCGAGGGCTTCGAGGCGCCCAGCCGGGACGGGGACACCGTAATCGGCCTTGGCGCTGGTCAGGGTCGGGGTCGGCGCCGCCGCATGTAGGGAGAGCAGGCCTCCCTTCGCGTAGGCCGCGCGGCGAGCCGCGCTCCAGCGCCCCGACAGGCCGACCTGTCCGGGACCCAGGTCGAGGAAGTCCCCGTCCAGGGACACGATGGTCCGCGCCCGACCGAAGTCCGGGATGGTCTCCAGCGGCCGTCCATAGGCGCGGCGCGCGCCCTCGTAGATCGCCTCGCGGCCCACGCCGGCGCCGACGAACCAGCGTAAGGCCGGATAGGCGGCGCGCATCCGGGCGACCTGCGCCGCGACGGTGGGCGAGGTCACCGGGCCGGTCAGCAGAGCGACACCTTCGCCTCCGGTCTCGTGCCAGGCCGGCATCTGCGCCTGCAGGGCCGCCCGGAACGCCGCCCAGGAACTCGGCTTGCCGAGATGCTGCACCGCCTGCGAGCGGAACGGGTCGTAGAGGCCGAGCACGGAGGCCTGCGCCAGCACGTCGGTGCCGCCGAGGCTCCAGGGATGCTCGGGATTGCCCTCGATCTTCAGCGGCCGGCCGTTGCGGGTGGTGACCAGGATGCCATTGCCGAACCCGTCGAACACCGCCGAGGAGGCGTAGGACAGCTCCGTGCCCGGCACGATCCGCTCGGGCTGGTTGACGTAAGGCACCTCGAAGTTGCGTCCGCTCTCCGACCCGCAGGCGGTGAGGCCTCCAAGCGCGAAGGATGCGGCCATCAGCTTGAGGAAGCCGCGCCGCTCCGGGGCGGCGGCGAGCCGCGCCGCGGAGGGGAACTCGGCCGCGAGGTAATCGCGGAATTCCGAACTGTCGGCGACGGCGTCGAGGCTGCGCCAGAAGCGCGGGCCGTCGCCACTGGCGAGTTTCTGGCGCAGGAGGGCGAGGTCGGGATTGCCGGTCATCGGTGGCAGATCCCGCATTCGGTGAGCCGCGCGCCACCGCGGATATGGTACTGGGCCACGAGCTTCGGCCCCAGGGTCTCTTGGTCAGCCGGCGGCTTCCAGTTCATGTTCCAGACTTGATCGGGCGTCCGCACGTACTTCTCCGGCGCCCGATGGCAATCCAGGCAGAACTGCATCTCGAAGGCGTTCGCCCGGTAGGTCAGCTGCATCGAGGTCACGTCGCCGTGGCAGGTCGAGCAGCCGATGCCCTTGGTCACATGCACGGAGTGGTTGTAGTAGACGTATTGCGGCAGCTTGTTCAGCCGCACCCATTCCAGCGGCTTGTCCTGCGCGTAGCTGTCGCGCACCGGCTTGAGCATGTCCGAGCCGGTCCAGATCTGCGAGTGGCAGGTCATGCAGGTATGGGTCGGCGGGATGCCGGCCGATGCCACCTTGTCGACGGTGGTGTGGCAGTAGCGGCAATCGATGCCGAGCTCGCCCGAATGGTGCTTGTGGCTGAACGGCACCGGCTGGGCCGGAGCGATGCCGACCCCGGTGACGTAGTTCGAGCGCACGATCCCGGCCGCCAGAACCGGCAGGCCGACCAGGCAGGCCACACCGGTCATCAAGGCGAGCCGGTAGATCGCATCCGCACCGGGCGTGAACAGCTGCGCCATCAGGCGGCCCCACAGGACGGCGCGGTCCGGTCGACGAATTCGATCTGCTCAGCCTCGCGCCGCAAGCGTCGCCCCACCGTTGGTCCCGAATTGACTGTGCAGCGCAGCGGAGCGCCCGCGCAATGCGACCAAAGCGGCCCGGTGCCGGGAGGCAACCGCGACCGCCCGAGGTCGGAACCTAGAGCTTTTCCAGACGAGAGCTAGAACATGGATCATCAAACCCGGCGCTTCTGACACCGCCCTCGCAGACACTTCCCGCCGGCGGCGCGAGAGCCTATGCGCTGATCAACCAGGGCGCGGCGGCCCAAATCCGTCGCCGACCCACCCCGGACTCGCCCCGGAGCCCTATGGATTCCGATCCCCTCGTCCTGACGTGGCGCGCCGCCCGACGCCTGCACGCAACCGCGGTCACCCTCGTGGTCGGGATCGGCGCGCCGCTCTGTGCCCTCTCCCTGCTGTGCCTGCGCGATCTGGTCGCGGTGCTGCCGCGCGACGAGGCGCCGATGCTGCCGTTCCTGCGGCTTGCCCTGTCGCTGCCGGGTCGCGAGATCGTGCTGGTTCACGGCTTCCCGATGCGCCCCGCCGAGCTGGAGCTCGCCGCCTTTCTGTGCATCGCCGCCTGCGCGCTGGCCCTGGCGGGTGTCGGCTGGGTCGTGGCGCGCCTGTGCTTCAAGGCGCAGAACCAGGCGGCGGATGCCGTCCGGGAGAGCGTCCTGCGAGCGATCCTCGACGCGCCCGCCGGGGCCCGGGACGAGGCGCGCAGCCTAGCCCGCCTGGTCGGCGAGGTTCTCGGCCGGGGCGATCGGCTGTTGGCCGCCGGGATCGTGGTGCCGGCGATGACCCTGGCTGCGCTGTTCCTGGCGCTCGGCTTCGCGGGGCTCGCCGCACCGCGCCTGATCCCGACCGCGGCGATCGGCTTGGCGGCGATCGGCCTCGCCTACGGGCTGGTCCTGCAGCGCGCCCGAGACCGTCAGGACCTGCGCCTGCGCTCCAGCACCCGGGCCGAGACCAACCTGAACGACCTGGTGCGACGCTTGCCGGCCGTGCGCGTCCACGGGGCCGCCGCCCTGGAGCGGACGCGGATCGCGGCCCGGGTCGCGGCGATGCGCACCAATGTCGCCCGGGCCGAGGCCCGGCTGGCCTATGCACGGGCGCCGGCGCTGGCCCTGGCGGTGATCCTCCCGGCCATCGCCATCGGCACGGCCCTGTGGCGCTCCGCGACGCCGGGTGCCCCGTCGGCCCCACCGGTCGATCCGGCTGCGCTGCTCGCGGCCACCGGGGCCTTTGGCCTGGCCGGCTGGCTGGCTGCGATCTGTGCCCGGCTCTGGACGGTGCGCAGATCCGTCCGGCCGCGCTTCCGCGACCTGGCGCGTCTCATCGCCATCCTCCAGGGGCGCCAGGCGAAGGCGGCCCGAACCGGACTCGCCCCGCCGCTCCCCCGGTCCGGGATCCTGGCGACCCAGGGGGTCGGCGCCTTCGACCCGGCCAGCGGCGAGCGGCTGACGGGCGTCGATGTCGCCGTTGTTATGCCGGGCCACGTGGCGATCACCGGCGGCCGGGGCAGCGGCGCCCGGGTGCTCGCGGCGGTGCTGGCGGGACAGATCGAGCCGACTGCGGGCGCCGTCACCTATGCCGGCTCCGACCTGCGCGGCTTCGACGCCGCAGAGCGCGCCCGCCGCATCGCCTTCGCGGCCGGGGAGGCGATCCTGATGGAGGGTTCGCTCCGGCAGAACCTGCTCTACGGCACCGAGCCGGCCAACGCCCCCGACGACATCGCGCTGATCGGGATCTGCCGTCTCGCCGGCCTCGAGGGCTTCGTCTACGCCCGCGGCCTGACCGGTCGTCTCGACCCTACGACCCAGCCCCGGCTAGCAGCGGCGATCGTGGCGGCCCGGCGGACCATGCGGGCGGCGCTCGCCGCCAAGGGCGCCGAGCGCCTGGTCGAGCCGTTCGACCCGGAGCGCTACAACCATCAGGCGAGCATCGGCGAGAACATCCTGTTCGGCGAGCCGGTGGGCGGTGCCTTCGCGCCCCTGCGATTCGCCCGCCACCCCTATCTGCGGGCGGTACTTGAGGCCGAGGAGCTGGTGCGACCGCTCACCGAGATCGGCCTGGCGGTCGCCCGCAGCACGGTGGAAATCTTCGCCGATCTGCCCAACGACCATCCGCTCTTCGACGCCTATTCGTTGTTCCAGGCCTCGGAGCGGGGATATTTCGAAGATCTCGTGGTCCGCCTGCCCAATGCTGCGAATTTGCGTCGCGGCCCGGCCGGCCAGCGCGACCGCACGCGGCTGATCGGCCTGGCCCTGCGCTACAGCGAGTCCCGGCACCGCTTCGGCCTGATCGACGACGCGTTCGAGCAGCGGCTTGTCCAGGCCCGCCGCTCCTTCGCCCGGATGCTGCCGCCCCACCTCGCCGGCGCGGTGGAGTTCCACGATCCGGGCCGCGTCAATCCGGCAGCCAGCCTCGAGGAGAACCTGCTGTTCGGCCGGATCAGCCTCGGCGAGGCCAATGCCGAGCCGCGCGTCCGGGCACTGGTGCAGCGGGTGCTGGCCGACGAGGGGCTCGAAGCCTCGGTCTACAGCCTCGGCCTCGACAGCAAGGTCGAGATCCAGCCCAGCACCGGCGCGCTGGCGGACGGCGCCATCAACGCCCGGGAGCGTGTGGCGATCGAGCTGACCCGCTGCCTCGCCCGGGAACCCGACATCCTGGTGGTCGCGGTGACGCTCGAAGACCGTACGGTCGAGGGTGTGCGCGAGCGCCTGGCCCGGCTCCGCCAGGCGCGGGCCGGACGCGGCGTCATTGTCTGCCTGCCCGAATCGGGCGTGCCCGACGGGATCGAGCCGTTCGACGCGGTGATCGCCGTGGAGAACAGCGCCGTCGTCGCGCCCCAGGCCGCCCAGGCCGCCGAGCCGGAGCCGGAGCCGGCCTTGGCCTGAGGGCTACGGCCTCACGACGGCCGCAATGGCCGGGCAGGTCGAGATGCCGTGCCTGCCCGGCCCCGGTTCCCCCTCGCCCGGGCGATCCAGCACGGACGGTTCATGCCTCTCCCGATACCGAGATCCCTCACCGCCGGCCTCGTGCTCCTCACCGTCTGCGGTTCGAGTGCAGCGCAGGCTGGGAAAGCCGACGCGCCGATCCCGGCCGCGACGCTCGCCCTCATGGCGCAGAAAGGTACCGCGGCCGCCGCCCCGGTGCTGTTCCGGGCCTACAAGAAGGAATCCGAGATCGAGGTCTGGAAGAAGGGCCCGGCCGGGTACGTCCATATCAAGACCTTCCCGATCTGCCGCTGGTCCGGCCAGCTCGGGCCCAAGCGCAAGAGCGGCGACCGGCAGACCCCGGAGGGGTTCTACACGGTGCCCCGGCGCCAGATGAACCCGAACTCGCACTATTACCTGTCCTTCGACGTCGGCTATCCCAACGCCTACGACCGCGCCCATGGCGGCACCGGCTCGGCCGTGATGGTCCACGGCATCTGCTCGTCGATGGGCTGCTTCGCCATGACCGACAACACGGTCGGCGAGATCTACGCCATCGCCCGGGAAGCCTTGAACGGCGGCCAAGCGGCCTTCCAGTTCCAGTCCTATCCGTTCCGGATGACCGCGGAGAACATGGCCCGCCACCGGACCGACCCGAACATCGGGTTCTGGCGCGAGCTCAAGGCCGGGTCCGACCGGTTCGAGGCGAGCCGGGAGGAGCTTCAGGTCTCGGTGGTCGCCGGCCGCTACGCCTTCGCACCGTCCCGGGATCCCGCCCGGGAAGCGGCGGTGGCTACCTACCGGGCGATCGAGGAGGCGCGCATGGCGGCGCTTGCCGAATCCGGGGAACCCGCCGTGCGCACCACCTATTCCGACGGCGGCCAGCACGCGTTCTGGGCGGCCTACACGGCCCGGGGCGGGGCGGTCGGTGACATCAGCCGGCCGGAAGCTCTGGCCTATGCCGGCCAGGAGGTGGTGGTCGTGCCGGGCCATCGGGCACCGCGCCCGGTGCCGGAGAGTGTCTGGGCCGCCTGGGGCGGGCCGGATTCCGGGCTCGCGCTGCGGCAGATGGCGGGTTTCGTGCCGATCTACGAGCGGGCACCCGATCCGTTCGGGGTGCTGGCCTCCCGCCTTCCGGCCCGCTACGGCGACGGCCTGCCTTCCCTGCTCGCGGCGGCGTTGAGCGAATCCCCCGGCCCGGGTGCCGGACGTCCGATTCTCGCAGGCTCGGGGGCGGCCCTGATCGCCTCCGCCGAGCGCCTCTAGGCATGCACCGGCCCCGGAAAGCGGCCCATCCGTGTGCGCGGCCGCACATCACGGCGGCGTGCGGGCCCCCAATTCATTGTAAGGCAGGGGCTGAGCGGTACTCCTGTCCCGTCGGCCTGCCGTATTCAGCGCTACCTTCCCGGAACGGCGACGGGGTTTCGATCGTAACGGATCGGGACCGACTGTCCGCAGATTCGTGATCGCCATGTCCAAGTGTTCCGAGCCGACCATCTGCGCGGCCGATCAGGGCCTCGTCCTCCGATTCTGGGGCGTGCGCGGCTCAACCCCGGTCAGCGGCCCGCAATACGCCGAATTCGGCGGCAGCACGCCCTGCATCGAGGTGCGGTGCGGCGATCGGATGTTCGTGGTCGACGCCGGCTCGGGCATCTACAACCTCGGCCAGGGCCATCGCACCGATCTCCCGCGGGACGTCGATCTGCTGTTCACCCACCTGCATCTCGACCACACTGCGGGACTTCCGTTCTTCAAGCCGGCGGTCCTCGACTCCGACCGGGTGATCAACACCTATTGCGGCAATCTCGGCGGCGAATCGGCCGGTCCGACCCTCGATCGCCTGTTCGCGCCGCCGCTCTTCCCGGTTACCCTCGACAAGCTGTGCTGCACCTTCAATCACCACGGCTTCGAGGCCGGCCAGACCCTGACCTTCCCGGACGGCTCGCGGGTCGACACGATCCTGTTGAATCACCCGCAGGGCTCGGTGGGCTACCGGTTCGAGCATGGCGGCCAACGCCTGTGCCTGATCAGCGATATCGAGCACAGCGATCCCTGGCCCGACGCCGAGCTGGCCCGGTTCGTCGCAGGGGCCGACCTGATGGTCTATGACGGCATGTTCACCGACGGCGAATATCCGACCTGCCGCGGCTGGGGGCACTCGACCTGGCAGAAGGGCGTCGAGCTGGCGCAGACCGCTGGGGTCAAGGCCCTGGCGATCATCCACCTGCATCCGGCCCATTCCGACACGGCGCTCCGCGACATGGAGGCCGACCTCCAGGCGGAGATGCCCACCGCCTTCATCGCCCGCGAGAGCCAGAGCATCACGGTCGGCGCCCCCCGTTCGGTGAGCCGTCGGGCCGGCAACCGCCCGACGGTGGCGCGCGAGGTCCGCCGCCGGATCAAGGTCGCCTGACGCAGGCGATCAGATGGAGCGCCCGCTCCGGGGCCGGCTGAACCGGCGATAGGCGAACAGCACGAACAGTGCGACGCCGATGATCAGGATACTCCAGCCGTAGTTGCTGATCAGCTGTGCATCGATCGGGTGGCCGATCAGGCCCAGCGCGACGAGCAGGCCGAAGACGGCAATCACCGCCGAGATGAGCATCCCTAGAATCATCGCAGTCCCCGGCGCGCCCCGGCCGGCGCAGCCGCCCGGCGAATTCGTCCGTGGAAATGCATGGGGGCGGTGCCCGTTCCCGGTCGCGTCCGGCGCCGTCAGGCGCTAATCGCGCCATCGCGCGCATGGGCGGCTCCCAAGGGGCCGAACTTAGGCTAAGTAGGCGCGCACGACGGCGCCCCGGCGCGCGCGAAGAGCCCGAGACCACGGCGATGACCGGCCAACAGAACACGCCTCAGGACAGCATGCCCGCATCCACCGCCCCCACGGGCCCGCTGCGCCCGCAATCCCAGCTCGTGACGATCTTCGGTGGCTCCGGCTTCCTGGGCCGCCACGTGGTGCGGGCGCTCGCCAAGCGCGGTTACCGGATCCGCGTCGCGGTGCGCCGGCCGGACCTGGCGCTGTTCCTGCAGCCGCTCGGCAAGGTCAACCAGATCGTGGCCGTCCAGGCCAACCTGCGTTACCCCGACTCGGTGGCCCGCGCGGCAGAGCGCTCGGACGTGGTGATCAACCTCGTCGGCATTCTGCAGGAGACCGGTTCGCAGAGCTTCGCGCGCCTGCAGGTCGACGGCGCTGCGGAGATCGCCCGCGCCGCCGCCCGGCAGGGCGCCCGGATGATCCACGTCTCGGCGATCGGGGCGGATCCGGCCTCGCCCTCGCTCTACGCCCGCACCAAGGCCGAAGGCGAGGCCCGGGTCTTCGCCGCCTGCCCGGATGCCGTGGTGTTCCGGCCGTCGCTGGTCTTCGGGCCGGGCGACAGCTTCTTCAACCGCTTCGCCGGCCTCGCCCGGGCGCTGCCCGTGCTGCCCCTCGCGGGCGGCCAGTCGCGCTTCCAGCCGGTCTTCGTCGGCGACGTCGCCGAGGCGATCGCCCGGGCCGTCGATGGCGCCGTGCCGGGCGGCAAGGTCTACGAGCTCGGCGGTCCCGAAGTGGCCACCCTCGAGCACCTCGTGCGCTACATGCTGAAGACGATCCAGCGCAAGCGCGCCGTGGTCGACCTGCCGCTGCCGGTGGCCAAGCTGCAGGCCCGGCTCCTGGAGGTCGCCGATACCCTGACCTTCGGCCTGCTGCCCGACAGCCTGAAGCTCACCCGCGATCAGGTGATCCTGCTCCAGAACGACAACGTCGTATCCGAGGCCGCCAAGGCCGAGGGCCGGACCATCGAGGCAATCGGGATCACCCCGACCGCCGCCGAGGCGGTGGTGCCGGGCTATCTCTGGCCGTTCCGCAAGGCCGGGCAGTTCGCCACCGACCGGGATGAGGAATACCTGGCGGAGGTACCCGACTCGATCGCATCGACGCCCATGGCCCCGGAATCCCAGCACCGGCCGCAGACCGCGTCCGGTCCGGCGATCGGCGCCGATGCCGGCAGCTCCCCGGGCAGCGCCCAAAGCCGCATGGGCAGCCGCTGGGGCACCCGGACGATGAGCTGAAGGATCGGGGCTCCGCCCCGATACCCCGCCAAAGGGCCTCGGGCCCTTTGGGAACCCGTTTCCTTGCCGGTGCGCGGGTTCATATCGCTGTCTTCTTTTGAAGTGTGTGGAACGAGGAGCCGGCGCCTGACCATTCGGGACCACACGATGATCGCCAACCCGTGGAACGGATCGGCAGGCTTGGCGTGAAACGCATTCTCGTCACCGGCGCGGCGGGCTTCGTCGGCGGCCACGTCCTGCCGCTCCTGGCCGCGTCGGGCGCCCGCGTGGTCGGGATCGGCCGCGGTGCGCCCGGGACCCTGCCTGCGGATGTGGATTACGAGCGCATCGACCTCCTCGACGAAGCCGCGCTGACCGGACTCGTAGCGCGTTTCCAGCCGACTGAGATCCTCCACTTGGCCGGTCTCGCCTCCGTGGGCGAGTCTGCCACCGGGCCGGGGCAGACCTGGCGGGTGAACGTCAACGGCCTGATGAACCTCGTGGCTGCCGTGGAGTCGGTGCCGGGCTGCACGCTGTTCTTCGTCAGCTCGGGCGAAGTCTACGGCGGCGCGTTCCTGGCCGGCCACGCCCTTTCCGAAGAGGCCGAGCCCCTGCCGCGCAACACCTACGCCCGCTCGAAATGGGTTGGCGAGCAGCTGCTGCGCGACCTGCTGCCCCGGATCGGCGTGAAGCTCGTGGTGCTGCGGCCGTTCAATCATATCGGCCCGGGCCAGGACGAGCGCTTCGTCGTCGCCTCCTTCGCCGGGCAGATCGCCCGGATCGAGGCCAACTGCGCGCCACCCCTCCTCGAAGTCGGCAATCTGTCCTCCTACCGCGACTTCCTCGACGTCGCCGACGTGGCGGGCGCCTATGTCGAGCTGATCGGCCGGGCGGAGTCCCTGCCGGACGGGAGCGTGTTCAACATCAGTTCCGGCGTGCCCCGCACGATTGCCAGCGTCCTCAACGGCCTGCGCACGCTCGCCCGGGTACCGTTCGAGATCCGCATCGCCCCTGAGCGGGTGCGCCCGAGCGAGATCCCGCTGGCCGCGGGCGATGCCACCCGCTTGCGCGAAGCCACCGGCTGGCAGCCCCGGGTCGCCTGGGACGACGCCCTCACCCGGGTGCTGGACGATGCCCGCACCCGGCTGGCGCCGGCCAAGGGCTGAGCGCGCCCTACCGGACCACCCCCTGCGCCACCAGCGCGTCCCGCACCTCCGCCGAAACCTCCAACCGCTCGGCCAGGATGTCCCGGCTCGAATCCCCGAGGCCCGGCGGCATGCGGCGGACGGGGAGGCGGCGCCCGTCCAGGCGGTAGGGCGGGGCGATCACGTGGGCGTTGCCGGCCCCCTCGACCACGAGCCCGGCCTCCCGGGCACGCTCGCAGGTCAACGCCTCGCGCAGGCCCATCACCTCGCCGCAGGGGATGCCCGCACCGCGCAGGCGCGCGATAAGCGCCGCGCGCTCCCATGTGGCAAGCTCGGCCTCCAGGATCGGAATGAAGGCGGCGCGGTTCTTCGAGCGGTCGAGGTTGGTGGAAAAGCGCGGGTCGGCACAGAGGTCCGGCCGCTCCAGCACCTGCTCGCAGAAGCGGCGGTACTGGGCATTGTTGCCCACCGTGATCACCACCGGCCCGTCGCCGGCCTCGAACACCCCGTAGGGCACGATCGACGGGTGGGCGTTGCCGTAGCGCGGCGGGTCGATGCCCCGGGCCAAAGCCTCCAGGCCATAGTAGGAGGTCAGCGCCACGCCGCAATCGAACAGGGCGAGATCGATGGTCCGGCCGCGCCCGGTGCGCTCGCGCTGGAACAGGGCTGCGAGCACGGCCTGGGCGGCGTATTGCCCGGTGAACAGGTCCACGGCCGCGACCCCGAACTTCAACGGCGGCCCGCCGGCCTCGCCGTTGAGCGCCATCACCCCGGATTCGCCCTGCACCACCAAGTCGTAGCCGGGCCTTCCGGCCTCCGAGCCGTCCGAGCTGTAGCCGGCAATCGAGCAGTAGATCAGCCCGGAATTCTCAGCGGAGAGCGCCGCGTAGCCCAGGCCGAGCTTCTCGGCACCGCCGGTCTTGAAGTTCTGGACCAGCACGTCGCTCTCGCGGGCCAGCGCCTTGACGATCGCCAGCCCCTCCGGCGTGGCGAGGTCGACCCCGATCGAGCGCTTGTTGCGGTTGACGCTATCGAAATACGAGGTGTTGCCGGGGCTGGTCGCCACGCCCCAGTCGCGCGTGTCGTCGCCGCGCTCCGGATGCTCGACCTTGATCACGTCGGCGCCGAGGTCGCCCAGCACCTGCGCGCACCACGGACCGGCCAGGACCCGGGACAGGTCGAGGACGCGGATCCCGGCGAGGGGGAGATCTTGGGACGGATCGGTTTCCATGGAACGGGTCCTCAAGCTCCCATCACGCCGTCGAGGCCGCGCACCGCTGCCACGAGCTTCGGCCGCACCACGTCCATCAGGAACCGAGCGTCGGTAATGACGGTGGGGGCGCCGCAATTGACCGACATGGCCGGCAGGCCGCCGCCGGGATAGAACCCCACCGCGATGGCGCAGACCGTCTCCTGCCACTCGCCGAAGGAGGTGCAGCAGCCGATCTCGCGATGCTCGGCCACCGCCCGGTCGAGGCCGGCGCGCAGGGCGGGCCAGGCCACCGGGTCGAGGGCCTTCAAGTCCTCGTAGATGCTCTCGCGCTCGCGCTCGGGGCAGACCGCCACGTAGGCGCGGCCCATGGCGCTGCGGGCGAGCGAGATCCGCGAGCCGGTATCGAGGTTCAGCGAGATCGCAGCCGGCCCGCGCTGGCAATCGACGTAGCGCATGCTGAGCCGGTCGCGCACGCCGAGCCCCACCGAGGCGTTGGCCGCCTCCGCGACCGCCCGCAACACCGGCCGAGCGATGCCGCGCACGTCGAGCCCGCCGAGCGCGGCCGAACTCAGGGCGATCGTCGCATTGCCAAGCCGGTAGCGGCCGGTCTCGGCGGTGTGGTGCAGGTAGCCGAGCTTGGTCAGCGTGTAGGTCAGGCGCGAGACGGTGGAGCGCGGCAGGCCACAGGCCGCCGCGAGGTCGTGGTTGGCGAGGCTGGTCCGGCCTGGCCCGAAGCAGGCGAGCACCGCGAGGCCGCGGGCGAGCGCCGTGACGAAGTGGCGATCCTCCTTGGCGCCGTCCTCCCTGGCGCCGTCGCCCGGCGCGGCCTCGGGATCGGCAAGCAGGGCCTCGTCCGTGGCGTTCATCGGCGCAGGAACGCCGCGAAGGCCGCCTGGGCCTCCGGGCCCCGGCGCAGCGCGTGGAACACCTCCGCCTCCTCGGCGAGGGTGCGGGCGACGGTCTCATCCTGGCCCCGGCGCAGGGCCTGCTTGGTCGCAGCGATCGAGGCCGGGGGCAGGGCCGCCAGGGCGCTGGCCCGCCCGAGGGCGGTCTCCAGGGCCGTTCCCGCCGGGACCGCGGCGTTGACGAGGCCGGCCGCCACCGCCTCCGGGGCGCCGAAGCGCTCGCCCAGCATCAGCAGGTCCGCGGCCCGCTTGGTGCCGGCGACGAGCGGCAGGAGGTAGCTCGACGCACCTTCGGGACTAAGGCCGAGCGCCGTGAACGGCAGGCGGAAGCGGGCGCCGTCCCCGGCATAGGCGAGGTCGCAATGCAGCAGCAGCGTCGTGCCGATGCCGACCGCGTGCCCCTCCACAGCCGCGACGACGGGCTTCGGGCAGCCGCGCAAGGCCTTCAGAAAGATCAGGCCCGGACTGTCGCCGCCGGCCTCGACATCCTGGAAGTCCTTGAGATCGTTGCCGGCGGTGAAGCAGCCGCCCGCCCCGGTGAGCACCACGGCGCGCACGGTCGCGTCGGCGCCGGCCGCGTCGAAGGCGGCGGTGAGGCCTGCATAGGTCGCCCGGTCGAGGGCGTTGCGCCGCTCCAGCCGGTCGATGGTGACCAGCCGGATCCCGGGCTCCGGATCGGCGATGCGGACGCTCACAAGACGGCCCCGCCGGCATACGCTGCCGAGACGCCCGCGAGCCCGGCCCGGGCGGCGGCGTATTCCCGGGCGAGCCGGGCCACGAGGTCGGCGGTGGCTGGGGCGTCCGCGATGGTGCCGACCCCCTGGCCGGCGCCCCAGACGTCCCGCCACGCCTTCACGCTGGTGCTGCCGAAATCCATTGCGGTCTTGTCGCGCACCGGCAGCGCCTCGGGATCGAGCCCGGCGGCGCGGATGCTCGGCGTCAGGTAATTGCCTGGCACGCCTGTGAAATACGGGGTGTACAGGACGTCGGCGGCGGCGCTGCCGGCGATCATGTCCTTGTAGCCGGACGCGGCGTTCGCCTCCCGGGTGGCGATGAACCGGGTGCCCATATAGGCGAGGTCGGCGCCCATGGCCTGGGCGGCCAGGATCGCCGATCCGGTGGTGATCGCCCCCGACAGGATCAGGGGACCGTCGTAGAAGCGCCGGATCTCGCCGACCAGGGCGAAGGGGCTGAGGGTGCCGGCATGGCCCCCGGCGCCGGCGCAGACCAGGATCAGCCCGTCGACTCCGGCCTCCAGGGCCTTCTCGGCGTGGCGGACCGTGGTGACGTCGTGGAACACCACGCCGCCATAGGCGTGGACCGGGCGGATGACCGCGTCCGGGGCCCGCAGCGAGGTGATGATGATCGGCACCCGGTGCCGGACGCAGGCCTCGACATCCTGCGCGAGGCGGTCGTTCGAGGTGTGGACGATCTGATTGACGGCGAAGGGCGCGATCTTTCGAGCCGGATCCTTCGCGCGCGCTTCAGCGAGCGTCCGCGTAATCGTCGCAAGCCATTCGTCGAGAAGCTCGGCGGGCCGCGCGTTGAGCGCCGGGAACGCGCCGACCACTCCGGCCAGGCATTGCGCGATCACGAGCTCCGGTCCCGAGACGAGGAACATCGGCGCGCAGATCACGGGCAGGGCGAGCCGGTCGCGCAGAACTTCGGGGAGGCGATTTGGGGTGCGGCGTCCGGCTGGATTCCGCTCGGGGCCGTCGCTCATCGGAGGCTGCCGGATTGTTGGCCGATACCGCGCACAGCGATCCTCCCTGATGGGTCGGGGGGCCCGGCCGTTGGAACCCGCCGGGGCGGATCCGAGCCGGAATCGCGCCCGGGGCGAGTCTGAATGGCATGGCGCCTGGCACCGGTCAAACGGCCCCGCTGGGATGTGTCTGCGCTGCGGAACGACGCGACGAAGCCGGTCTTTGAAACGGACGTATCCTTGACGTCCCAGCCCTCGCGGATCAACATCCCGCCCAATTGCAAACGACAATTCTGCAGTCCAGAACAGGGAGAGCAGCGCTTTGGTTCGTTACGAGGTCGATGGCGGCGTGGCCGTGCTCACGCTCGCCAACCCGCCGGTCAACGCGCTGGGCGCCGCGCTGCGGGGTGCCCTCGACGCCGCCCTGGCGCGGGCGGAAGCCGACGAATCGATCAGGGCGATCGTGCTGGCGGCCGAAGGCAAGGTGTTCGTCGGCGGCGCCGACATCTCGGAATTCGGCAAGCCGCCCCAGGCCCCGAGCCTGCCGGACGTGCTGGAGCGGCTCGATGCCGGGGGGAAGCCGGTGGTGGCGGCCATCGGCGGCGCGGCGCTGGGCGGCGGGCTGGAACTGGCGATGGCCTGCCACGGCCGGATCGCGGCGCCCACGGCCAAGCTCGGCTTGCCGGAGATCAAGCTCGGGATCATCCCGGGGGCCGGGGGCACCCAGCGCCTGCCGCGGCTGATCGGGCCGGACGCCGCCTTCACGATGATGCTCACCGGCGAGCCGGTGACGGCCGAGACGGCAGCAGGGCTCGGGATCGTCGACGCCGTGGTGCTCGGCGACCTCGTGCCGGCTGCCCGCACCCGGGCCCTGGAACTCGCCGATTCCGGCGCCCTGCCGCGGGTGCGCGACCGGTCGGACCGGCTGACCCCGGAGGCCCGCCAGGCCTTCGAGGCCAAGGCCGCGGAGGCGGTGAAGCGCGATCCTGAGGCGACCAACGTCCACGCCCTGGCCCGGGCCGTGCGCGCCGGCCTGGACCCGGACGCGTTCGACGCGGCGGTCGCCGTCGAGCGGGCCGAGTTCCGCACGCTGGTGGAGGATCCACGCTCCAAGGCCCTGCGCTACGCCTTCTTCGCCGAGCGCGAGGCCGCCCGGGTGCCGGGCCTGTCGAAGGACACGCCCCGCCGTTCCATCCAGACGGCCGCGGTGATCGGCGCCGGCACGATGGGCGGTGGCATCGCCATGTGCTTCGCCAATGCCGGCATCCCGGTCACCGTGATCGAGACCGAGGCCGGCGCCCTGGAACGCGGCCTCGACCGGGTGAAGGGCCTCTATGCCGGCTCGGCCAAGCGCGGCTCGATCACCGAGGCCCAGCGCGACGAACGGATCGGCCGGATCACCGGGGCGATCGGCCTGGAGAACGCCGGAGAGGCCGACATCGTGATCGAAGCGGCCTTCGAGGACATGGCGGTCAAGCGCGAGATTTTTTCCAAGCTCGACGGCATCGCCAAGGAAGGCGCGATCCTGGCGAGCAACACCTCCTATCTCGACGTCGATGCGATCGCGGCCGTGACCGGGCGGCCGCAGGACGTGCTCGGCCTGCATTTCTTCAGCCCGGCCAACGTCATGCGGCTCGTCGAGGTGGTCCGCGCTGGCAAGACCGCGCCCGACGTGCTCGCCACCGCACTGGATCTGGCCAAGCGCCTCAACAAGCTGCCGGTGACCGTGGGCGTCTGCTTCGGCTTCGTCGGCAACCGCATCCTGGAGCGCCGCAGCCGCGCCGCCGAGCGCCTGCTGCTCGAAGGCGCCCTGCCGCACGCGGTCGACGCCGCCGTGACCGGCTTCGGCTTCCGGATGGGGCCCTTCGCCATGAGCGACCTCGCCGGCCTCGATATCGGCTGGCGCTCCCGCAAGGATTTTGGCGGCCGGGCGCCGGTCGCCGACGCGCTGGCCGAGATGGGCCGGTTCGGCCAGAAGACCGGCCGCGGCTTTTTTGTGTATGCGGACGGCGCCCGGACGGGCACGCGCGATCCCGAGGTGGACGCGCTGATCGAGAAGACCGCCGCCGAGCACGGCATCGCGCGCCGCACGTTCAGCCCCGATGAGATCGTGGCGCGGCTGATGTACCCGATGGTCAACGAGGGCGCGCGGATCCTCGAGGAGGGGATCGCCGCCCGGCCCGGCGACATCGATACGATCTGGATCAACGGCTACAACTGGCCGGCCTGGCGCGGCGGCCCGATGCACTGGGCCGACACGGTCGGGCTCAAGCATGTCGCCGAGGCGCTGACGCGCTTCGCCCGGGAGACCGGCGACGACAGCCAAGAGCCGGCGCCGCTGCTGCGCGAGTTGGCGGATGAAGGTGGACGCTTCGCCACATGGAAGGCGACGGCCTGATGGCCTGCCGTCCGATGAGGGTGCCGTTGCGGGGTCGTTCGTGCGCTGCCCCTTTCCCGGGCGCATGGAGCGTCAGCGGAATGCGACCCGGGACCCAGCACAAGACCACGCGAAGCGTCCTTACAAAGAGATCTGTGCCGCTCCGCGGCGCTCGTCTTGCTGGGTCCCGGATCACCTTCCACTGCGTTTCAGGCGTCCGGGAAAGGGGCGCGGTTCATCCGCCCAAGGCTGCCAAGCTCATGGCGAAGAGCGGTTTTTGGATTACGCTTTGCGCAGCTTGCCCGAGCGGAACCATCACATCGACCGACCGCAACGCCGTTTTGAATCCCCGGAGGAGCCCGGCATGACCGACGCGGTGATCGTCTCGACCGCCCGTACGCCGATCGGCAAGGCCCATCGCGGCGCGCTGAGCCGCACAGACGGCGCCGACCTCGCGGCCCACGCGATCCGGGGCGCCCTGGACCGGGCCGGGCTCGAGCCGGAAGCCGTGGAAGAGGTGGTGCTCGGCTGTGGCTATCCGGAGAACGCTACCGGCGGCAACGTCGCCCGCCACGCCGCCCTGGTGGCGGGGATCCCGGTGGAGTCGGCCGGCGTCACGGTCTCGCGCTTCTGCGCCTCGGGGCTTGAGGCGATCGCCAGCGCGGCCCGGCGGATCATCCTCGATGGCGTGCCGGTGGCGGTGGCCGGCGGGGTCGAGTCGATCAGCCTGGTTCAGCCGAAGGTGCAGCGGGAGCTGACCCGCAACGCCTGGTTGGAGGCGCACCTGCCGGCGATCTACATGCCGATGATCGAGACCGCCGACATCGTCGCCGAGCGCTATCGGATTTCCCGGGAGGCGCAGGACGCCTTCGCGCTGGAGAGCCAGCGCCGCACCGCCGCCGCGCAGGAGCGGGGCCTGTTCGACGACGAGATCGTCCCGATGAGCGCCGTGATGGCGGTGACCGACAAGGCCACCGGCGAGACCCGGGAGGTCGAGACCCGGCTCGCCAAGGACGAGGGCAACCGGCCCGACACGACGCTCGAAGGCTTGGCGAAGCTCAAGCCCGTGCGCGGGGAGGGCGCCTTCATCACGGCGGGCAATGCCAGCCAGCTCTCGGACGGCGCCGCCGCCAGCGTGCTGATGTCGGCTACCGAGGCCGCCCGGCGGGGCCTGACGCCGCTGGGCACCTTCCGGGGCTTCGCCTCCGCTGGCTGCGGGCCGGACGAGATGGGCATCGGCCCGGTCTTCGCGGTGCCGCGCCTGCTGGAGCGGCAGGGGCTCACGGTCGCCGACATCGACCTGTGGGAACTGAACGAGGCCTTCGCGTCCCAATCGGTCTATTGCCGCGACAAACTCGGGATCGATCCGGACAAGGTCAACGTCAACGGCGGCGCCATCGCGGTCGGCCATCCGTTCGGCATGTCGGGGGCGCGGCTCGTGGGCCACGCCCTGCTGGAAGGCCGCCGCCGCGGGGCGCGCTACGCCGTGGTGACGATGTGCGTGGCCGGCGGCCAGGGCTGCGCCGGCCTGTTCGAGATCGGCGGCTGACGATGGATCTGCGCTTTACGCCGGACGAGATCGCGTTCCGCGACGAAGTCCGCAGCTTCTGCCGGACGGAGATCCCGGCTGACATACGAAAGAAGGTGTCGGAGGGGCGCAGCCTCGCCAAGGAGGACATCGTCGCCAGCCAGCGGATCCTCAACGCCAAGGGCTGGGCGGTGCCGCACTGGCCGCAGGAATGGGGCGGCCGGGATTGGACCTCGATCCAGCGCTACATCTACACCGAGGAGCTGTTCCAGGCGGCGGTGCCGCTGCCGCAGCAGTTCAACTGCTACATGTTCGGCCCCGTGCTCGCGACCTTCGGCCGGCAGGACCAGAAGGAGCGGTTCCTGCCGCGTGCGGCCAATCTCGACGATTGGTGGTGCCAGGGCTTCTCCGAGCCCGGCGCCGGCTCGGATCTGGCCTCGCTCAAGACCAAGGCCGTGCGCGACGGCGACCACTTCATCGTGGACGGCCAGAAGACCTGGACGACGCTGGGCCAGCACGCCGACTGGATCTTCTGCCTCGTGCGCACCGACTTCGAGGCGAAGAAGCAGCGCGGCATTTCCTTTCTCCTGATCGACATGAAGACGCCCGGCATCACCGTGCGGCCGATCCTCACCCTGGAAGGCCGACACGAGGTCAACGAGGTGTTTTTCGACTCGGTCCGGGTGCCGGTCGAGAACCTCGTGGGCGAGGAGAACCGGGGTTGGGACTACGCAAAATTCCTGCTCGCCAACGAGCGCACCGGCATCGCCCGGATCGGCCTGACCAAGGAGCGGATCGCCCGGATCAAGCGCCTCGCCAAGGAGATGCCGGCGGGCTCCGGGACCATGTGGGACGACCGCGACTTCCGCGGCCGGGTCGCGGAGGTCGAGGTCGAATTGAAGGCCCTGGAGATCACCCAGATGCGGGTGGCGGCCAAGCAGGGTCGCGCGGATTCGGTGGAGCCCGACCCCGCCTCCTCGCTCCTCAAGATCCGCGGCTCGCAGCTCCAGCAGGCGGCGACCGAGTTGCTGGTCGCGCTCGCTGGCCCGTTCGCCCTGGCGGCGCCCGCCCGCGGGGCCGGAGCCAACAACCTGCCCGGCGGCTTCGACTGGGTCGATGCGGCGGCGCCGAGCTACTTCAACAACCGCAAGGTCTCGATCTACGGCGGCTCCAACGAGATCCAGCACAACGTCATCGCAAAGGGGATCTTGGGGCTGTGAGGCGGGGCGGGCCGCCAGCCACCCCAGCCGATCCCACCCACCGCTTTGCGGCTATCGCATTCCCAGATCGGGGCTTCTCGGTCGCAAGTCCTTAAAACACAACGCGTTTCCCCTCCCCGTTGTGGGGAGGGGGCAGGGGTGGGGGTGGTGCAGAAGGCACCGTCACGCCCGGTCCTGCACCACCCCCACCTCCCACTCCTCCCCACAAGGGGGAGGAGAGCGCGTCGCGCCTCACATGAATCGATGTGGGAACATCGTGACCCGCAGAGGGGGAGG
>NZ_JAKSYN010000168.1:0-18431 GCF_022829565.1 Methylobacterium sp. J-001 | reverse complement strand
GGGTCGCCGCGGGGATCGGATCCCGCGCGTATCTGGCCGACACCTGGGTCCCCGCGGCGTCCCGCGTCCCTCGTGCTGGGTCTGTGATTGGTTCTCTTGGGCCATGCCCCCGGCGCCGCGAGGCGGGTGGGGACGATGACGTGTGTCCGGAGGTCGAACGATGAATCCAGCCCGTGCCGAAGGATAGAGCCGATCAGAGCGCATGCACCGCGCGCCGTTCCCTCGCCAAAAAAAAGAAATCGGTCTACACGGCCGCTCCCCGAAGACGCCCCTGACGACGCTTACCTGCCCCGTATGCAGGACTGAGCCTGGAGAGCCTGAACCATGCCGATTCTCACCTTCCCCGACGGCAACACGCGGGAGGTCGCCGCCGGCACCACCGGCCGCAGCGTGGTCGAGGGCATCGCCAAGTCCCTGGCCAAGCGCACGGTCGCCATGGCGCTCGACGGCACGGTCGCCGACCTAGACGATTCGATCGCCCAGGATGCCCGCATCGAGTTCCTGGACCGGACCGACCCGCGCAGCCTCGAGCTGATCCGCCACGATTGCGCGCACGTGCTGGCCGAGGCCGTGCAGTCCTTGTGGCCGGAGACGCAGGTCACGATCGGCCCGGTGATCGAGAACGGCTTCTATTACGACTTCTATCGCGAGACCCCGTTCACGCCCGAGGACTTCCCGAAGATCGAGGCGCGGATGCGCGAGATCATCGCGCGCGATGCGCCCTTCACCAAGGAAGTCTGGAAGCGCGAGGACGTCCGGGCTTTGTTCGAAGGCAAGCAGGAAAAGTTCAAGGTCGAGCTGGTCGACGCGATCCCGCCCGGCGAGGACCTGAAGATCTATCGTCAGGGCGAGTGGTTCGACCTGTGCCGCGGCCCGCACATGACCTCGACGGCCAAGGTCGGCACCGCCTTCAAGCTCATGAAGGTCGCGGGCGCCTATTGGCGCGGTGATTCGAACAACCCGATGCTGACGCGCATCTACGGCACGGCCTGGGCGAACCAGGCCGATCTCGACGGCTACCTGCACCGGCTCGAGGAGGCCGAGCGCCGGGATCACCGGCGGCTCGGCCGGGAGATGGACCTGTTCCACTTCCAGGAGGAGGGGCCGGGCGTCGTCTTCTGGCACGCCAAGGGCTGGACGATCTTCCAGGAACTGATCGCGTATATGCGCCGCCGGCTACGGGGCGACTACGCCGAGGTGAACGCGCCGCAGATCCTCGACAAGGCTCTGTGGGAGACCTCCGGCCACTGGGGCTGGTATCGGGAGAACATGTTCGCCGCGCAATCGGCGGGCGACGAGGCCGAGGACAAGCGCTGGTTCGCCCTCAAGCCGATGAACTGCCCGGGCCATGTTCAGATCTTCAAGCACGGCCTGAAATCCTACCGCGATCTGCCCCTGAGGCTCGCCGAGTTCGGCGTGGTCCACCGCTACGAGCCCTCCGGGGCCATGCACGGGCTGATGCGGGTGCGCGGCTTCACGCAGGACGACGCCCACGTCTTCTGCACCGAGGATCAGCTGGCCGACGAGTGCCTGAAGATCAACGATCTGATCCTGTCGACCTACGCGGATTTCGGCTTCGGCGAGATCGTCGTGAAGCTCTCGACGCGGCCCGAGAAGCGCGTCGGCTCGGATGCGCTCTGGGACCATGCCGAGGAGGTGATGACCCGGGTGCTCGCGCAGATCGAGGCGCAGTCGGCCGGCCGGATCCGCACGGAGGTCAACCCGGGGGAGGGCGCGTTCTACGGGCCAAAATTCGAGTATGTCCTGCGCGATGCCATCGGCCGCGACTGGCAATGCGGCACCACCCAGGTGGACTTCAACCTGCCCGAGCGGTTCGGCGCCTTCTACATCGACGCCGACGGCGCCCGGAAGCCGCCCGTGATGGTGCACCGGGCGATCTGCGGCTCGATGGAGCGGTTCACCGGCATCCTGATCGAGCATTTCGCCGGGCATTTCCCACTCTGGCTGTCGCCGGTCCAGGTGGTGGTAGCCACGATCACCGGCGAGGCCGATTCCTACGCCCATGAGGTGATCCGCGCCCTGGATCGTGCCGGGCTGCGGGTCGAGGCGGATCTGCGCAACGAGAAGATCAACTACAAGGTCCGGGAGCATTCGCTCGCCAAGGTGCCGGTCCTGCTGGCGCTGGGCAAGCGCGAGGCCGAGGAGCGCACGGTTTCGATCCGCCGGCTCGGCAGCCAGCAGACCCGGACGCTGCCGCTCGCCGAGGCGGTGGCGGCCTTCGTCGACGAGGCGACCGCCCCGGATCGCCGCCGGGCGCAGGCCGTGGCCGACACGGTCCCGACCAGCGACACCGTCCTCGACGGGCATCACGGCGTGCACGACACGCCCTGAGGCCTTCTCGAAGCACACGATCCCCGTCTCGCCGAGAGGCAGGAGCGCGACGGGAAAAGCGGATCCATCCCCGCGCCCTCCGGGGCGGGGATGGTCCGGAGCCGATGCGCGCATCGGATCTGCCGCGGGCGGACAATCGTGCGGCGACCGCGGCACCGGACGCCATGACGGCGCCGTGCGGCGGGGCGCCTCGGCCGTGCCCCGCCCGCCGCAGTCTTCCTGTCGCGGAAGGCGGTCTGGCTCAGCGGGCCTTGTCGTGCTCCGCGAGGCCGACGGCTTTGTAATCGTAGGTCGGGTAGAACTCGGTCCGGTAGGCGCCCCAGGCGGTATCCTCCAGGACGCGGTTGATCTCGCGGAGCCGGGTGGCGGGCAGCCGCAGGGTGATGATCTGCCCGATGCCCATGACGACGTTCCAGGAGACCACCTCGATCCCCGGCGGCGGGAAGGCCTTGTAGAAGCCCTGCTTGGCGAGCTGCTCATTCAGCTCGGCCAGGGGGCGCGACTGGTCATGCCGCAGGAAGACGGTGAGCAGGATGGCATTGTCCGGCGTCGCCGCGGCCGCGCCGGTCTGGGGCGGCGGTGTGGTCTGGGCCATGGCGGACCCTCCGGCGGAGGCCATCAGCAGAAGGGCCGCCAAGACTGATCCGGTCGCGATCGTCGCGCGTGTCATGCATTCTCCTCGGCCATCAGCGCGACACCAACGCGCGCAGGTCCGCTTCCGTCGCCGCCGACCGCAGCCCCGGCGTTCAGCCGGGTTCGACATCGTAGGACAGGCGCAGCCGCAGGCGGACGGCTCCCTGCTCGTCCCGGATAGCGATCACATAATCCTGCCGGACCTGCGGGTCAGACAGCCCCTGCGCGATCCGGGTCATCATGCGGACCGCCTGGGCCTGCGCGGCGCCGAGATCGGGCAGGTCGAAGCCCTTGTGGTCGCGAACCAGGTTCGCGCCATCGTGGAGATCGATGAAGTATCGGGGCACGGATATTGGCTCTGGGCACACGATCGTTCACCAGCATCGTGCTACGTTGTTTCTACGTAGTGTCCAGAGGGACGCCGATACATTTCGCTGGTGTCGCATCAGCTGCCCGAGCGATCCCGGGACCGACGGGCGCCTCAGCCGCCCTGAAGGCTCTCGGCGAAGTCCTCCGGCACCTCACCGAACTGGCCAAGGATGGTCACGCCTTCGAGCTCGCCGGTTTCGTCGTCGGCGACCACCTTCAAAGCCGCGGCCCCCGGCATGCGGGCAGCCAAAGCCTCGGCTTTTTTGAGGGCGCCGAACTCACTCTGGGCAGGCTCCTGCCGGGCCGGCCGCAGCCGCTTCCGGTGCAGCTCGAACGGCTGCACCACGAATGTTGTCTTCATCGCCATCCGCTACCTTTGAAGCACGCGGGGCGGTTGCGATAGAGCGATGACGTCCGAATACGGCGCGCCCCGGCACAAGCCGGAGGCGGGACCCGTCACAGACTGCGGGTCGTGACCCCGAGCGCCAGCAACGCGTAGGCGCCGATGAAAAACCATTGCCGATGCGCCACCACGGTCCGCCCGACCATGGGGATGCGCGTGTAGAGGCTGGCGACGGCCAGGCCGATGAGCACGGCCGAGACCAGGAAGGTGAGGAGGCGCGGGGCTGACAGCGTGGGCATAGCCCATGCTCGCGCTAGGACGGTTACCGGCGCGTTACCGATCGAGCCCTGGGACGCGGGGCCGGTCCGGCGTCAGCGGCCCGGTGGAGCCTGGCAGCAGCCCGACCTGGGCCAGCCACAGGGCCATGATCGCCCCGGCGATCAAGGTGGCGAGCGAGGCCAGCCGGCCGGTCCAGCGCCGCGTGATGATCATGACGGCCAGGACGACCAGAAGGGCGAAGAGGAGAGCAAGCAGGAGCATGATCGCGCAATGCCACGGCTTGGCCCTGTCGTCACCGAGAGAACAGCGGCCCGGGCAAATACTGTTCGCCCATGAGTTGAGAACCTTAGGGGTCCCGATCACGCAAGGTCGGATCTCGCCCAGTCCGGGATCCAGATGCGCGACCGAATCAAGATCGTGCAGAGGCGGCAAGCCCGAGCCGCCGCCGCATACCGTATCACAAAGGTCACGCTTGTCTCATGCGCTTGGAGACAAGGATCTCGCCGCATCGACCACCGCCTTAGACAATCCTGCCAGAACTGATTACAGTTTGTCACACCCCATTTCAGAACTGTCTTCGATCGGACGATCGAACAACTTCATCAGTAAAAACGACGCACCCGCCGTTAAGACCTGGGATGCTCCGCCTCGTCGGATCGGGGGCGTCTCGGAACCGCGTCCGCACCGGCAAACCATTTAATCCGGGTCCCCGCAAGCGATTGGCTGGGATGCGGAAACACTGGCGCAGTGGTTATCGAAGCCGCTGCCCTCGCGGATAGTTCACCTGACGGTTGTGCCAGAATTTCCCAGCCTGACGCGGCAGCATGCGCAGCGCTCATAACCGAAATGCACGCCGTTCTAGGGCTTTGTAACTTGCATTCGGCCGGGAGAAGTAGCAAATCGCCGGTGAGGGGCATGTCGGGAACCATGAAGTGACAGAAGAAACCATTGTGCACACACCAGATTTGATCGGACTGGCCGGTGACATCGTCGCCGCCTACGTGTCGAACAACCCTGTTCCGGCTGCCGAGCTGCCGGCGCTGATCGCCCGTGTGCACGGCGCGATAGCCGGTCTCGCCTCCGGGACGAGCCCCGTCGGGGCCAGCGCGGTCGTGGGTGAAGCGGTCGACAAGCCGACCCCGGCGCAGATCCGCAAGTCGGTCCAGCACGACGGAATCGTCAGCTTCATCGACGGCAAGACCTACAAGACCTTGAAGCGGCATCTGACCGCAAACGGCCTAAGCCCTCAGAGCTACCGCGAGCGCTACGGTCTGCCGGCCGATTACCCGATGGTCGCACCGAGCTACGCCGAGCAGCGCTCCGCCCTCGCCAAGGCGATCGGCCTGGGCCAACCCGGAGCCATGGCCGAGCGCGACCGCAAGGGCCGCAAGGCAGCCTGAACGCACTGGGCGCCTCCGGCGGCGGACGCCGCCGAGGTCATTCCGCGCGCTGATATTCAGGCGTGCACGCGCTCCGGCTCACCCCATCCGTTGACCGCGTGCCGTCATTCCGTCTCTCAAGCGATGCGATCGACGCCCGATCGCCGGCCCAAGGCCGTAACCACGATCGTTGCCGCGCAGCCACACAGGCCGACGACATGCAGCGACACGGATAAGCTGCCACACTCTGCACAAAGCTGATGCCCACGCCGGATCCCGAGAGTGATTGGTGCGGGATCGAAGCATGATGAAGCGTGAGCAGACGAGAACCGACACGGTCGTGGCGTTCCCGGCCCATATCGCGCCCACCGTGGCCGACGAGGACACCGCGTCGGTGATCGCCGTGCTGCAGGACCAGCTGGCGCTCGCCCGGGAGGGCCGGCTGCGCTCGGTGGCCGTCGTCTCGGTCTCCACGGATGGCGAGGCGATCGGCACGCAATGGTCGTGCAAGGGCACCGACATCTCCAGCCTGATCGGCAAGCTCACCGTGCTCACGCACGACATGATGTCGGCCCGGAAGTAACCGGAGCGTAAGGCGGGCCGGAGGGAACAAGCTTTAAAGGCCATGACGGGCTGCCGCCCGACGGCACCGCGCTGCGATGTCGCTTCGCGACGCCTCTCGCCGGGTCTGTATCCGGGATGGGCGGCCCTATCTCTGCGTCATGGACCGCCGCCGACGCGCTGATCCGGCTTTCAGCCCGCAGAGGAAGATTCGACCATGAGACGCGCCCTGCTCGCCGCCGCGCTGGCCGCGGCGACCCTATCGTCCGGCCCAACGGCGGCGCAGGACGAGAAGCGGGCCGAGACGATCGACGGGCTGGTGCGGATCGTTGGCGCCCAGGCCGGCATCGTCCTGTATTGCCGTACGTTCTACACGGTGGACGATACGGTCTCCGAAGGCCTGTCCCGGACCGTCCGCAGGGCACTCGACGCCGCCCTCGGCGCACGTAAAGCCCGGACCGCCATCGCGGAAGAAGGGCGGCGCGTCGCCAAGACAATCGCCGAGGTCGGGGCGGAGCAATGGTGCGCCGACCAGCGCGATATCCTCAACACCGACGGCGTGCGGGTCTTCGTCGACTGAGGGCTGCTGTTGCGGTGGTTGATGGAAGCGCTCGGGACGGCCGGGACCATCCCCAGAAAAAGCTGCGGCGCAAGTGAGATCTGGCAGGTTCAACCACGCCCGTTCTGCAATGCAGAACAGATTATCTCCTTGTTCGCGCTCAGATCGTCTGTCATGTTTCGACGACGGACGAGCGAAAGCAGATCACGCCGGCTGTGATCGTCCGGACAAGAGCCCGAAGGGCCAGGAGACCGGCGTCGGAGGGTCACGCCATGTCCACACCGATCATCATCGCCATCGCGCTAGTCGTGTTCGGCGCTGCGCTTACGATCTTCGCTTTCGCCCGCGCGCCTCGATCGAACGATTTCGCGGGCTGGGACGTGATGTTCATGAGTGGGATCGGTGCCGTCGCGCTCGGTTTTCTCGCGACGCTGGTCGGGGTCGTCACCGGGTAGCGGGGCTTTCGACGCGAATACGGACAATCCGACACGATTCCAGAACCTCTTCTGAACCCGAGGCGCCGATCCTGCGCGCCTTGAGGTTCACGAGGCGGCGATGCTTGACCGACGGAGCGCTCCGCGCACGTTCCTGAACGAGACCGGCAGCATCTCAGTCGACGAGCATCGCAGCCTGCCTTGCATCGTCTACGACCGTTCCGTCGGCGGCGTCCGTGTCGCTCTGCCGGAAGCGGAAATCGTACCCGATCGGTTCGTGCTCAGCATCGATGGCAGCAGCGAGATCCTCATCTGCCGGGCGGTTTGGCGCAAGGCTGAGGAGATCGGAGCAGCGACGAACGATCCGAAGGCCGGACGGTCGAGCCGACCGAGCCTTCGTCGCGAGGCGGCACCGGCGTAAGGCGCCTCGGGCGGGTCAGCCCGAGCGCCGGGCGTTCCACCGGCCGCTGCACGTGATCGCACCGCCGCTCGTGCGCCAAGTGCCGCTGCCGGCACCCTGGGTATCCAGGCTGCCGGCGATCGGGACCGTGTTGGATCCGCTGGTGATCGTGGCCTGGACGCTGCCGCTGGCCGAGACGCCGCCGTCGATATCGACCTCGTCCCCGGGGATCGATGCGTCGCTGTTCTTGATCTGGACCTGGTAGCTGGTCTGAGCGGAACAGGGTCCTTCGGACGTGGTCGCCACGATGGTCCAGGCTCCGTCGTACCGATTGGGGATCTTGACCTTCCGGGTGACCGCGGAGGCAGGGGACAGGATGCCGACGATCAAGGTCGCGGCAAGGATCGGGGTAAGGCAGCGGTTCACGGGCAGCTCACGGGCTCGCGCAGCCAAGGCCAGCCACGCGGAGACAGAACCGCGGAGCCGCCGAAACGGTTGCCGCGGCCGATCAGGAGCCGGCACATTCGCCCGCGACGACCGTTCTGTTCGTGCCGGGCCTACCGAATGCAGGTTGCGGCAAAGACGCGGGGAACACGTCATGCCCGATCCGAGATCGCCGAACGCCGACGACGCGCCGATACCCGATCTGCCCCAGGGGCTGCCGACACCGCCGAATACCGGCGACATGCCGCCGCCCCGGCTTCCGCCTGCCCCTGAGGACGATCCCGCGCCGCCCCACCGGGATCCTGCGCCGGATATCGACGACGTCTCGGGTTTATGACCACGACGCGAAGGACCCGATCGATGCGCCGGTGGCTGAGCTTCTCCGCCTGCCTGGGATCGGTCCTGGCAGCCTCGGCCGCCGAGCCACTGACCATCGAGCGGCTCAGTGCCGACGGTTGGGAGATAGCCGGCTATACCGGCACTTTCGACAATCGATCTTCGCTGATCCTGTTTCGGCGGAAGGACACCAAGTACCTCGTGCAGTGCTCGATTCTGTACGATGTGACTCGCAACCCGCGGGTGATCACCAACTGCTACGAGTTGCACTGAGAGCGTCCTGGCAGTTCGCGCCGTGCCAGCGTGAACTTCGCCGGCCCACACCCGTTGCCGTCCGAAACCAAGACCGGACGGATTCATGACACGCACGACGATCCTGCTCTCGAGCGCCCTGACCCTGCTGCTGGCCGGCCCGGCCGCCGCGCAGGTGGTCACAGGCGGCGCCGGCAATACTGGCGTGACCGCCCCACCCTCGACCGGCGGCGTGGGGGCTGGCACGGTGGGAAGCGGCCCCAACGCTCAGATCACCACGGGCACGATGGCCAATCCCAGCAATTCATCCGTCCCAGGCACCACGCCGGGGGTGAATATCGGCGGCACCCCGACCAGCGGACCGCCCGGGACCGGCGGCACGGCGGGTGGCCCGTCCCTCGGCAACCGCTAAGACGCTCGCCGCGTCGGCTCACTCACCCCAATCGATGTCCAGCGACCGCTCGAACGCGGCCGCGGACATCTCCTTACCCTTGGGATCGGCGACCATGATCTCCCGGAACCCGCGCCGGGCAAGTTCCCAGGTCTTCTCCATGGCCTGCTCGTCGGTCCCGCACGCGAAGGTCATGACGCGGCCGGACGGATCGATCCCCTTGACGGTGAACACGACACTCTCCTCGTTCTTCCGCCCGCATATAGCGCGGCGAATGCGATCCCGGCCACTCGGCGACTGATGTTCCGGGAGTTGCGGCGCACACGCTGCATTGCCTCAGGCATCGTCCCAAAAACGTTGTGCCCGGTTTTCGCCGAAGGTGCTTCGAATCGAAAGCTCGGATCCGATCGCAGTATCCAGGGTGCAAGTTTCGACACAGGGAAGTATCGAATGATTGATTCGCGTGAACGCGGGACCGTTCCGGAACGGTCCACTCCCCCGTCCGTCAATTCGGATCCGGAAATCGTATCCACGGATACCGTGCCGGATGCCTTAAAACCTCTGCCGATCCCGGGAGACGAACCGGAGGTCGGGCTGTCGCAGAAGGGGGGCGGCGAGGACGCGATCGTCCGACGCGAGACAGAGATCTGACGGATCCGCCGTTCCGTTACCCGATGATCCCTGGACCTGCCGACTTGTGCAGTGCACAATAAATTCTGCCGCGGCCGGACATGCGGCTGACAGGAGACCAGTCATGGCGAACATCCCGAGCTTCGAGGTCCCCCCGCAGATGCGCGATCTGGCCGAGACCAGCGTCGAGCAGGCCCGCAAGGCCTTCGGGACTTTCATCGGTTCCGCCCGGCGCGCCACCGACACGATGCAGGGCTCTACGGAGTTGGCTCGCACCAATGCGCAGGACATGTACTCTCGCAATCTCGAGTACGCCGAGCAGAACGTCCGCGCCGCCTTCGACCTGGCGCAGAAAATCGCGGCCGCACGGTCGTTCCCGGAGGCGATGCAGCTCCAAGCCGAGTACGTTCGGGAGCGCTTCGCGGCCATGCAAGCTCAGGCCAAGGAACTCGGCGGCCTCGCCCAGGGCGCATTCCAGCAAGGTGCGGAGCGCGCCAAGTCGGCGGTGCAGCAGGGCGTTGACGACACGCAGAAGGCGATGAAGCAGGGGCAGGATGCCGTCCAGCAGACGCAGCACGCCGCTGAGCAGGCGTCGCACTAGCGAGTTGCAGGCGCGAGGCCGCGGGCTCCCGGAGCCGCCGCCTCGGTCGTGGACCGGCGACGCATCCCGGTGTCGCCGCTTCTATCCAGGCGTGGAGTTGCTGATGATGTACGGCGAGGTTGGCCGTCTGGCGGACGAGGCCATCCGGCTGAGCATCCGCCAGGCGGAGAACGCCGCCCTTCTCGCGGTTGCCATCCAGTACGCCTGGCTGGACGTCTATCTGGAGAGCTATCGGGTCACGGGCGCCGCCATGCGTGCCGAACTGGGCCAGCAAGCTCGGACCCGCCGCCTAATCCAGCGCGGCGTCTCACCAATTATCGCCGCCCAGGAACTGCATATCGTCTAATCGGCGCCGCGCCGCAGGAATCCCCGTCCGGCGCGGCAAGCCGTGTGATGCGCTCAGCGGTTCGTGTCAGCCGAGGCCTGGACCATCGGCCGATCGAGGGTCGCCACCGGGCGGCCGACATTGCGGGTGGCCGAGACCGGCTGGGGCGTGGTGGTCAGGTCGCTGACCGAACGGGCCTGCGTGGCGGCGCGGGCCTGCTCCTGATACAGCGGCGGGGTGAGGTTCAGGCTGTCATCCGCGGCGGCGGGGCCGGCGAGGATGGTGGCCGTCGTGAGCGCCGCCGACGCGAGGATGAGAATCGTGCGCATGGTGCGTCTCCGGTTCGATCGCGGAATGCAATCGCTAGACACATGAGACCACGGATTTGTGCAGTGCGGCATGCTTATTTTGCATTGCAACATACCGCAGAGGATGCAGTTTTTTGCGATTATCGTATCGCACCTGCAGGGAACAACGTTCCTAAGATCAATTGACGCATGCATTCCGAACAAATGAAATAAATTTCACCCCATGAACTCTCAAATATAAATTGAAATCGCGACAGATTTAATTTCGCTCGGCGTCCGGTGAACCGCCAGGAGCGGTGTGGTTCCGCGCAGTATTTCGATTCCCCCGCGGGTCCTGGCCGTTGTGGGGCCGACGGCCCGGGGATTAGCTGCGAACACACGTCGAAGCGCCCTGATCGATCGGACACAAAGCAGCAACCTGATCGCCAGCTCCACGTCACATAGATGGGCTAGATGAGGTCCAATCTTCGCATATCCGGAGCGCGACCATGACGCCCGCTGATCTCGACAAGCGCGCCGAATTGACCGTGTGGCCGAGCCGCTCGCACGGGCGTTCCGCGAAGGGCCGTCCCTTCGCCACCCTGCGCGAGGCCCTCGCCGTCGCGGCGCAGGCGATCGAAGCCGAGGATGCCGAGCCCTGGATCATCACCGAGGAGGGTGACGTGCTCTCGCCGCGCTGGATCCGAGCGAACACCCGGTCCCGCGCCCTTCAGTGATCGGAGGGTCAGGAGCGGCGCGGGGCGCTCAGCACCCGATGCAGATGTCGTGCACCACATGTTCCCGACGGGGTCCGGTGCGTTGGTTCGGGAGCCGCCCCTCGATCGACGTAAAGCCGCTGCCGAGCGCCTGAAGGCGCCGCCGGCCATTGGCGGGATCCGCTGACGTGGAAGGGGGCGCCGGCGCGGCGGCCTCGGGGGGCGGCGCCGGGTTCGGGGCGCTGTCGGCCATGCCCGGATCGGGAAGGGACATCACCATGCCCTGGGCGGGCGGAGTCGCGGCGAACTCGCCTGCTTGAGCGGACGAGGCCGCGCAGGCCAGGGCGACGAGGATCAGCCGACACGATACCGGCATCAAAGTCTCTCCGCGAATCTCGCTCGATGATCGCCGGCGCCATCACGCGCCGACGGGGTGAGTGTTGAGCATGAGGGGCCATCCGGCGAGCCAGTACCTCGTTCGGCGCCAGGCACTCGCTCGCATCGTCCCGACGGGTCGCTGCGGCCTTTCGGATCAGACGAGGTGCTAGTAGGCCCGGCCGTAGAATGGCTTGGATTCCGGACGATAGCGGTCACCGACCGGCCAAGTATAGGGTTGATCCTTGCCGGTCCGGATGTCGGAGCCGAATTTCGGCGTGTTAAACCCGATGCCGTGAAGGCTGCCGGCCCGGCCCTTGGCGCCCGGCATCGTGGTGCCAGCATCGCGGGCCAGCGCCACGCTCGACATCCCGACGACGAGAACAGCCGCAAGCGAAACGCGGCCCAGTCCCATGGCTTTTTGCATCATCGCCTCCCGTCCCGGCTGAGGTACCGTTGCAGAAGGAACGGCAGCGCTTCCGACCGGTTCCGCCACTCGGTGCGGTCCCGTCAGAAGCCGTTCCCGCCCCCGAAACAGGCCACCGCCAAAGGCCCGGTGCAGGCCGTGTCGGCCTGGGCGGTCCCGGCCGCGATACCCGCGCCCCCGGCCGCTCCGCCGCCACCCCGAACCGTGCTGCCGGTCGTATCCGGTTCCGTGACCGCGTTGGCACCGCTCGCGATCCCGGCGCCGCCGAACGAGCCGCCGCCGTTCGCCGTGGGTGTCGCCGACACGGCCGAATTGACGTTCAGGCCGGTCGAGCTGGCACCGATCCCGCCGAAGCCGCCGGCCCCGAACGAGGCCGCCGACGAGGCCGAATTGGCGTTCGTGTTCAGGCTGGTGGCGATCGCCGATCCGCCGCCGATCCCACCCGTGCCGAACGACGAGAAGGCGTTGCCCGAGATCGACCCGATCGCCGAACTCGACGAGGTGTTGAAGCCGCTGCGCGTCCCGGTCGCCCCGATCGTGCTGCCGGTCCCGGACGAGCCGGAAATTGCGCTGCTGGCTCCGGTCGAGCGAGAGGTCGTGCTGCTGGTAATGCCGGCGCCGCCGGTCGTGCCGACCCCGGTCAGGCCGAGCCGGCCGGTGCTGCCGCTCGCGCCCGATGGCGGTGCGATGCCGCCGCTTCCGGAGCCTCCGCCGCCGAAGCTGAGCTGGCCCGCATTCACCAGCCCGCCGCCCTGGGCCGAGAGGGTCGGGAACGGGCCGGTGGTGGACCCGCCGCCGAGGCTGAGCTGTCCGGGATTGGCGAACGCCGTGACCGGTTCCAGCGAGGCCGCCGAGGGTGCAGACGCGGTGGCGGACAGGCTCTGGGCCCAGGCCGATGAGGCGATCGGGAGCAGCAGGGCGGCAGCGAGGAGAACCCGCATGGCTGGTAACGTCCACGAAACAGTGTGTCTGCAGCCAACCTTGCCGATTCAGGCGGGTTCCACCTTGAGGTTTGACGAAGCACGGATCCATCGGGGCGCCGCCCCGCCACGCCGCCAAAGGGCCGAGCCCTTTGAGATCCTGCTTTTCGCCAATACGGGCCGCTTGTCAGGCGGCCCGGACCCAAACCGCGGTGTCGTGGAAGGTGGCGCCGTCATTGGGGGCGGCCGGGGTGTCGCCGATCAGCGCGTTGATGCCGCGTCCGCCCGAGAAGGCGGCGGACGGCCACAGGCTCTCCACCACCACGATCCCGGGTGGCTGCCCCTCGGCGAGACGGGCATGCAGCCGGACCTGGCCGCGGGTGTTGCCGATCTCCACCGCGTCACCGGTGGCGATCCCGAGGCGGGCGCCGTCCGCCGGATGGAGGAGGCAGGTCGGACGCCCCTCGCGCCGGATCGATTCCGGGCTGTTGGTGAAGGTGGTGTTGAGGAACTGGCGGGCCGGCGGCGCGAGCATCCGGAACGGCCGCTCCGCATCGGCCGGCTCCGACACCGCCCAATGGTCCGGCAGGGCCGGCATGCCGGCGGCGCGCGGCCCGAGCGCCGACCAGTCCGGGCTGAACCGGAAGCGCCCGTCCGGATGGCCGAAGCCGGTGAGGAAGTGGCTCTCGGCGAAGCTCGGCTGCGCGTCAATCCAGCGCTCGCGCTCCAGCCTGTCGAGGCCGCCCCAGCCGGAGCGGGCCAGAGTGGCGTCGGCCAGCTCCCGAGCGCCCAAGGCGAAGCCCGCATGCGCGGCCCCCAGTCGCGCGGCGAGGGCGGCGATCAGGTCGTGGTTGGAGCGGCATTCCCCCGGCGGCTCCAGCAGCGCCGGCCCGGACTGGATGTGGCTGTGGCCGCCGGCCCCGTAGATGTCGTCATGCTCCAGGAAGGTGGTGGCCGGCAGCACCAGATCGGCGAGCGCGGCCGTCTCGGTCATGAACTGCTCGTGCACGGCCACGAACACGTCCGGCCGTAGCAGGCCGGCGCGCACGCGGTTGCTGTCCGGCGCGGAGGCCGCCGGGTTGGCCGACTGGATCAGCATGGCGCGCACCGGCGGCCCGCCCTGGAGGGCCTCCGCATCGTCGGCCAGGATCGCGCCGATCCGGCTCATGTCGAGCTCGCGCACCCCCGGGGCCTTGGCGTCGAGACCCTCGGTCAGGGTCTTGTCCCAGTTGAAGATCGCGGCGTTCTGCCAGAGGGCGCCGCCGCCCTCGTGCTGCCAGGCGCCGGTCACGGTGGGCAGGCAGGTCACCGCGTGGAGGTTGACCGCGCCGTTGCGCGTCCGGGTGAAGCCGAAGCCGCAGCGGATGTAGCTGCGCGGCGTCGAGCCGTAGAGCGCCGCGAAGGCTTCGATCTCCGCGACCGTGAGGCCGGTGATCGCAGCCGCCCAGTCCGGGGTTCGGGTCGCGACATGGGCCTCCAAAGCCGCCGTGTCCTCGGCATGGGCCGCGAGATAGGCCCGGTCGGCGTGGCCATCGCGGAACAGCACGTGGAGCACCGCGCAGGCGAGCGCGCCGTCGGTGCCGGGCCGGGGGGCGAGGTGGAGGTCGGCCGCTGCCGCGGTGCCGGTGCGGTAGGGATCGATCACCACCAGCTTGGCGCCCCGCGTCTTGCGGGCCCGGCTGATGTGGCTCATCGCGTTGACCTGGGTGCTCACCGGGTTTCCGCCCCAGACCACGATCAGGTCGGAGAGGGCCATCTCCCGCGGGTCCGGGCCGGCGACGCGGCCGATGCCGGCGCTCCAGCCGGCGATGGCGATCGATGTGCAGATGGTTCGCTTGCGGCGGGAATAGCCCATCACATGGGTCAACCGGTGGATGCCGTCGCGCTGGACGAGGCCCATCGTGCCGCCTGAGTTGTATGGCCAGACCGCCTCCGGGCCGTGGCGTTCGGCGGCCGCCGTGAAGGCGCCGGCCAGGCGATCGAGGGCGGCGTCCCACGAGATCGGGCGCCACGCGCCGCCGCCCTTCGGGCCAACCCGTTCCAGCGGTTGAAGAATCCGGTCCGGATGGTGAACGCGCTCGCCGTAGCGGCTGACCTTCGCGCAGATCACGCCGGCGGTGTAGGGGTTGTCGCCGCCCTTCACCGAGACGACGCGGCCGTCGGCCACCTGCACGTCCAGGCTGCAGGCGGAGGGGCAATCGTGCGGGCAGACGGTCCGGGCCAAGCGACCAACTCCGTGGCGGTGTCTCGCGGGGGTTGCAGGCTTGATGCAAGCGCCGTGCATTTTTGAGGCGACATCCGGCGAAGGCCACGCGAAGGCTGCGATTGTCCGCCCGCGGCCGTTCGGGGAACCGGCGAAGAACTCCGGCCCGTCCCGTCGCAGAATTGGTCTTCATCCTGCCGGATTGGCGGTATGGTCTCGCCGCCCGGATCCGCTTGAACCCACGATTGTGATTTTGTCCGAAGTGTTCGCTCTAGGCTTGCGCCGCGCTGGCTGGCTCGCCGGTCTGCCCGCGCTCGCGCTGATCTGGGCAAGCGCGACCCTCTACGCCGCCCCGCAGATCGCCGAGAGCCTCGAGGCGGCGGGCGCGCGCGTCGCGGCCGGCACCGCCACCGCCACCGGCGAGCCCTGGCTGCGGCTGGAGGCGCGGGGGCGGGACCTCGCGGCGGAGGGCGAGGCGCCGGATGTCGGCGAGCGCGAGACCGTGCTGGCGAAGCTCGCCGTCCTGGAGGGGCCCCGGCGGATCGTGTCGGAGGTCGGGCTGGTGGAGACGGCCGCGCCGTTCCAATGGGCCGCGATCCGTACCGGCACCGCCCGGGTGGCGCTGGAGGGCAGCCGCCCGGCGGAGATCGGACGCCGGGCCCTGGAGGCGCGGATCACCGGGGCGCTGGCGCCCGGCACCCATCTCGACGACACCGCCCCGGCGGCCCGGGGGGCGCCCCCCGATTTCGCCAGCGCCGCGGCCTTCCTGGCGGCGCGCCTGTCCGGGCTGGCCAAGGGCGGGCGGGCGGCGTTGAGCGACACGGTGCTCAGCCTGTCCGGCGAGGCCCTGGACGTGCCCGCCTATGAGGCGCTGCGGGCCGCCCTGGCGGACCCGCCGGCCGGTTTCAGCGTCGGGCGGATCGAGATCGTGCCGCCCGCGGTGGCGCGGTTCCGGTTCACGGTGGCGAAATCGGCCCGGGGGATCGTGCTCGACGGGTTCGCGCCGTCGGCGGCGGACCGGGAGGCGGCCCTGCGCGCCGCCGCGGAGGCCGTGCCCGGCGGCACCGTGCAGGACCGGCTGCTCACCGCCCGGGGGCTCGACCCGGCGATCGACCCCAAGGCCCTGATCGGCTTCGCGTTCAAGCTGGCCGAGCTGATCCAGACCGGCACCGTCACCTTCGCGGACGACACCCTGGCGGTCACCGGCGACGCCATCGACGCCCAGGCGATTCCCGATGCCGCCGCGCTGATGCGCGAGGGCCGGCCCGCCGGGGTGAAGCCCGGCCCGGTGACGCTGGCGGCCCGGCCGCTCTCGCCCTACCGGGTGGCGATCCGCCGGACCCCGGAGGCGGTGACGCTGACCGGCCACCTGCCCGACGACGCGACCCGGGAGCGGGTGCTCGCCGCCCTGCGGCCGCGCCTGTTCCGCGAGCCGGTGATCGACCGGACGCGCCTGGCCGAGGGCGCGCCGCCCGATCTCGGCGCGGCGCTCGCCGCAGCCGCCCCCCTGGTGGTGAACCTGGCGACCGGGGAGGTGGCGGTGTCGGACCGGGCGCTGACGCTCACCGGCGAGAGCCTCTACCGCGAGGCCGCCGCCCGGGTGCCGGATCGGCTGGCCGAGGCGCTGCCCCCCGGCTGGACCGGACAGGCCGCCGTCACGGCCCGGCAGTCCCCCGAGACCCGCGACCCGGCCACCTGCCGGGCCGAGGCCGCCGCGACGCTCGCGGGGGCCTCCCTGCGCTTCCCGGCCGGGGGCGCGACCCTGACGCCGGCCTTCTACCCCGTCCTCGACGCCCTGGCGGTCCTGGCCAAGGCCTGCCCGTCCTTGCGCCTCGCGGTCTCGGCCCCCGCCGATCCGGCCAAGCCCAAGCCGGCCCCGGCGGCCGGGGAGGGGGCCGCCGCCCCCGAGGTCCCGCCGACCCCGATGGCCACCGCCCAGCCGGAGGCCCCGGCGGCGACCGGCGCGTCCAAGGTGCCAACGAAAGAGCTGTCGCAGGAGCCGGCCAGGACCCCGCCCAAGCCCGCCGCGAAGGCGCATCCGGAGCCCGAGACCCACGCGGCCCCGAAGAAGGCCGAGCCCGCCAAGCCCGCAGACGCCAAGCCCGCAGCTGCCAAGCCCGCAGCCGCGAAACCCGCCGGCACCAGGACGCCCCCCGCCCCGAAAACCGAAACCAAGCCGAAGGTGGCCGCCGACGATCCGCCCCTCGACCTGCCGCGGCTGCGCGCCCAGGCTGTGATCGAGTATCTGCTCCAGGCCGGGGTCCGGCCGGACCAGGTCGGCGCCGGGCCGGACGCGCCGGCCGGCCCCGTCACCTTCGCGCTGCTGCCGTGACGGCCGGGCCGCGCGCCCGCGCCGGTTTGCGCCTATGATCGCCGCCCTCCCGTCATGGCGCGGGGTGACAGGCCGGGCCAAGCAGACGGAATTCGTATGAGACCGACACAGACCCCGATCCGTCCCCCGCACCGCAGGATGAGGGTGCGGGTGGGACAGCCCTGTCCAAGAACCGCCCGGGAGGCGGGACGGCCGTGATGCTGCTGCTTGCCGGATACTGGCCCGGGCTCGCCGGGGCGGGTGCGCTCGGCCTGCTGGTCGGGGCGCTGACGGGCTGGCCGGCCCGGCCGATCGTACCCCTGGCCCTGTGCGGGCTGGCGGCCCTGCTGGCGGGGATCGCGGTGGCCGGGATCGTGCCGGGCCTCCCCGGCCTGTGGCTGGAGGGCGCCGGCCTGCTCCTGCCGGCCTATCTCGCGGGCTGCGGCCTCGGCGCCCTGGCGCGCCATCGGGTCGCCCGTCCCTGAGATCGCGACCCGCGCCCGGACGGGAACCGATCCGCCCCCCGGCGACGTTGCTTCTGCGAGAATGGCCCCTGGGGCCTTCAACCAGAAGAGGCGACCCGATGCCGAACCTGACGCGCTCTGCCCGCCGCTACGCCCTCCGCCTGCCGCGCCCCCGGGCCGGCGCCGCCGCCACCGGCCTGTTCCTGGCCGCCCTGGCGCTCTCCGCCGCCACCGTGCCCCTGGCCGAGCCGACGCTGGCCAGCACCGCCCAGGCCTCGCTCGCCCGCTGAGGAGTGACGGGGGAGGGGCTCCACTGGAAGATCCGCCCCGCCCGTGACGCGCGCGCTCCCTCTCCCATCTGCGGGGGAGGCTAGCAGATTCACACATCGGGATTGTTCTGCGGCAAGCCTCTGAAACACCACGCGTTTCCCCTCCCCCTT
>NZ_JAKSYN010000160.1:0-352 GCF_022829565.1 Methylobacterium sp. J-001 | reverse complement strand
GAGACAGGCCTATCGCCGGACCGACTCGAACGTGAGGTCACTGAGACGGTGCTCATCAATGATCTATCTCGCGCACTTGCCGTCCTGCACCGCCTTCGACCGATGGGCAGCACCAACAGTATGGATGATTTCGGTACGGGTTATGCCTCCCTAGCTACATTGCACGCGTTCCCCTTTGACAAGATCAAGATCGACCGGTCCTTCGTCAGCAGCATGGATGACAACCCGCCATCGAAGGCGACTGTCCGAGCTGGCCTGGGCCTAGGCCAAGGCCTCAAGGTGGGTCGTGTCGGGGAAGGGGTCGAGACGGCGGCACAGCTGCAATTTTTGTCGGAGGCGGGCTGCGACGAGG
>NZ_JAKSYN010000158.1:0-775 GCF_022829565.1 Methylobacterium sp. J-001 | reverse complement strand
TGACCTGACCGGTATTTTGGACCGGGCCAGTTGCGAGATTACTGCATGGTAGCGGCCATGGGTAGGCGGAAGGCCAGATCGGGGTAGCTGACGGGCGCGGGCGGCCGATAGCCTAGCGACGAATGCGGTCGGATGCAGTTGTACGTGGTTTGCCATAGACCGATGACGATCTGCGCCTCCTTCAGCGAGTAGAAGATTTCCTGGCGTAGGCACTCGTCCCGAAGTTTGCCGTTGAAGCTCTCACAGTACCCGTTCTCCCACGGCGATCCTGGCGCGATGTACTGGATCTGTGGCCCTGTCTTGGCGACCCACTTGCGCAGCGCCTTTGAGATCATCTCAGGGCCATTGTCGCAGCGGATGTGCTCGGGGATGCCGTGCAGGCACATGGCATCGGCCAGCGCCTGAATCACGCCGACGCTGTTGATACGCCGTGCCACCTTCAGCGCCAGGCACGCCCGGCTATGCTCGTCGATCAGCGTGAGGATGCGTAGGCTTCGGCCGTCGTGGGTCTGAGCCTGCACGAAGTCGAAGCTCCACACATGGTTGCGGTGGAGCGGTCGTAGCCGCACGAATGAGCCGTCGTTCAGCCATAAGCGGCTGCGGGGTCTCTGTCTGCTAGGGACGTTGAGCCCCTCGCGACGCCAGATGCGCTGAACCCGGTCCTTGCCCACTTGCCAGCCGGCTGCCTGCAGCAGCGCGGTGACGCGGCGGTATCTGTTGCGCCCGTACTTGGAAGCCAGAGCGAAGCGGGAGCGGGGCAGCTATGCCATGTCTG
>NZ_JAKSYN010000157.1:0-4994 GCF_022829565.1 Methylobacterium sp. J-001 | reverse complement strand
GGTGGCCTGGCAGGCCCGACGCTCGCTGATGCCGTAGGCCACCTGCAGGTGGCCGGCGACTTCACGGCGAGCGCTGGGCCTTACCACTTTCGCTTCAGGACATCCTGCAACATCGAGCGGTCCAGCGTCAGGTCGGCCACCAATCGTTTGAGCTTGCTGTTCTCGTCCTCCAGCTGCTTCAGCCGCCGGATCTCCGGCACGCCCATGCCGACGAACTGCTTCTTCCAGCGGTAGAACGTTGGCTCGGACACACCCATCTTCCGGCAGACCTCGTCCACCGTCGCGCCGTTCTCCGCCTGCCGAAGGGCAAAGGCGATCTGTTCGTTCGTGAAGCGTTTGCGAGGCATGGCATCCTCCCTCCTTCAGGGTTCAGGATGCCCGAAAAACTTGCGCTCAGCGCGGACCAGTTTGGTGGGTCAGGGTCAGGCCGCTCCACCACGGGTAGCTTGGCTGACGGAGCAGGTCGGGCGAGCGCGGCCGGCCAAGCGGAGAAGGCTGGCATGAACACTTCCGGCGGCGGCGGCCGATATACCAGTGAGGCGTGGGGGCGCACGGTGTTGTAGTGAGATCTCCAACTTTCGATGACGATTTGCGCCTCCCCGAATGTGTAGAAGATCTCGCCGTTGAGCAATTCATCGCGAAGCCGTACGTTGAAGCTTTCGACGGAGCCATTCTCCCGCGGCCAGCCCGGAGTGATGTAGGCAGCGTTAATGCCGACGCCGGTGATCCAAACTTGTACTGCTTTTACAACGAATCTCGGCCCTTTGTTCGAACAGATATGGCCCGGCACGCCACGCAGGATGAACAGGTCCGAGAGCACGTCGATCATATCGACCGCCTTGAGCTTGCGGGCGACCTGGATCACCAAGAATTATACGTGGAATCATCGATCACGTTGAGCATCCGGATCTGGCGTCCATCATGCGTGCGCGCCTCGACAAAGTCATACGAAACACGTGATTGCAGTATTACGGGCGAAGGCGGATGCAGTAGCCGTCGTTGTCCCAGATCCGCCCTCGCTTGGGCTGCTTGGCCGGGACCTTCAGGCCCTCGCGCCGCCAGATCCGCTCGACGCGCTTGTCATTGACGAACCAACCCGCCGTCTTCAACAACGCGCTGATCTAGCGGTAGCCGTAGCGACCGTACCGCGTCGCCAGCGCGATGAGATCAGCCGTCAGCGCCTCCTCATCGTCGCGGCCCCGCGGCGCCTTGTGCTGTGTCGATCCTTCGACAGGCTCAGGATGAGGGATGCTGACCGAGCGCCCGGCAGGCGCGGCGCTCGGAGACGTCCATCGTCAGCATGATGTGCTCGACACAAGCGCGTCGGCCCGTGGGGCTAAGAAGTTTCCCCGGGACGGCTCCTGGAGGATCAGCTTGTCCAACGTCAGATCGGCAATCGCTCTCCTGAGACGCTACTTCTCCGTTTCAAGATCCTTCATCCGCTTCACTTGATCCGTAAGCGCTGTCTGGGCGGCACCTTCCGGCAGACGGTGTGAAGGCGACATACGGAGCGGAATGGGAGCTCCGTCACATGTCGATGTCAGGGCGTATGGCTATGTCGGAGCCGATCCGGCGCCTGGAGCTGTTCACCGGGGCCGACCGGCGGCGCACGTGGTCTGATGAGGAGAAGGCGGCCATCGTCGCCGAGAGCGATGGGCCGGGCACCTCGATCAGTGCGGTGGCGCGCCGACATGGATCGAGCGCCTCGCAGCTGTTCACGTGGCGACGCCTGGTGCGTCAGGTTGGGAGACACGACGGCGAGCGCCTACTGCAGTTCGTGCCGGCCGTGATGAGTGTGGGACTACAGGAGCCGACCTCTGCCGAGATGAGCCCCGGGGTGGGGGAGCGATGCGGCTGCCACAGCATCGAAGTCGAGATCGCAGGCGCCACGGTCCGAATCGCCCAGGACGCGAGCACGGCTCAAATTGCCGCGGTGATCCGGGCGCTGAAGGCTTGCCCATGATCGGACCCTCCGGCGCGGTGCGCGTGATGCTGGCCACCCGGCCGGTGGACTTCCGCAAGGGCATGGACGGGCTGGCCGCTCTGGTCCGGGACGCGATGGGCGCGGATCCGTTCTCCGGCACGGTCTACGTGTTCCGCTCGAAGCGCGCTGATCGGGTGAAGCTCCTGGTCTGGGATGGAAGCGGGCTGGTCCTCGCGACCAAGCGTCTGGAGGCTGGTCAGTTCTGCTGGCCGAAGATCGAGGACGGCGTGGTCCGGCTGAGTGCGGCGCAGCTCGCGGCGCTCGTCGAAGGTTTGGACTGGAAGCGCGTCCATGCGGCACGTGCCGTGGGCGTGCCGGCGGTTGCCGGCTGAGCAAAAAGGCTGGCCAGCGGGCTTCATCGCGGTGGTAAGTCACTGGCGGATCTGATCTAATCTGCTTCGTGGCCGCGCCTGCTTCGCCCTCGTTCGACGATCCCGAGACGCTCAAGGCGCTGCTCGCCGAGGAGCGCGCCGAGAACGAGCGGCTGCGCCAGATCATCCTGGCCATGCAGCGCCACCGCTTCGGCCGCCGCGCCGAGAGCCTGCCTGAGGATCAGCTTCTGCTCGGGCTGGAGGAGGCTGAGCAGGTCGAGGCCGCGGGCTTTGCCGACGAGGAGAATGAGCCGGCCAAGCAGGAGGCGCGGAGGGCCAAGCGGCGCACGAACCGTGGGGCGCTGCCCGCCCATTTGCCGCGAGTCGAGCACGTGGTCGATGTCGACAGCCTCATCTGCCCGTGCTGCTCGGGTGACCTGCATCGGATCGGCGAGGATGTATCCGAGCGCCTCGACGTGGTGCCGGTGCAGTTTCCGGGTGCTGGTGATCCGCCGCCCGCGCTACGCTTGCCGCGCCTGCGGGGACGCGGTCGTGCAGGCACCCGCGCCGGCGCGGCTGATCGAGGGTGGCCTGCCGACCGACGCTCTCGTCGCGCAGGTGCTCGTCTCCAAATACGCCGACCACCTGCCGCTCTACCGGCAGGCGCAGATCTTCGCCCGCCAGGGCGTCAGCCTCGACCGCTCGACGCTGGCCGACTGGGTCGGGCGCGCCGCCTTCCTCCTCCGGCCCGTGCACGGGCGACTGCTGGAGACGCTCAAGCGCTCGGGCAAGCTGTTTGCCGACGAGACCACGGCACCGGTGCTCGATCCGGGCCGCGGCCGCACCAAGACCGGCCAGCTTTGGGCGTATGCGCGCGACGACCGGCCCTGGGGTGGGACGGACCCACCCGGCGTCGCCTACGTGTACGCGCCCGACCGCACGGCTGGACGACCGATCGCGCATCTCTCCGGGTTTGCAGGCGTGCTGCAGGTCGACGGCTACGCGGCCTACGAGACGCTGGCCAAGGGCGGCGAAGTGCGGCTGGCCCACTGCTGGAGCCATGTGCGTCGGCAATTCTATGACCTTGCCGCGGCCTCGCCGATCGCCACAGAGGCGCTGTCGCGCATCGCCGCGCTCTACCGGATCGAGGCCGAGATCCGCGGGCGTCCGGCCGAGGAGCGACGGGCGGCCCGTCAGGAGCGAAGCCGGCCGGTGGTCGAAGCGCTGGAGCCGTGGCTGCGGGAGAAGCTCGACCTCCTGAGCCGCAAGAGCAACCTCGCGGAGGCGATCCGCTACGCCCTGAGCCGCTGGGCGGGGCTGAGCCTGTTCCTTGATGATGGGCGCGTGGAGATCGACTCCAACACCGTCGAGCGCGCGATCCGGCCTCTGGCTTTGAACCGGAAGAATGCCCTGTTTGCTGGTTCGGACGGCGGAGGCGAGCACTGGGCGGTGATCGCCTCGCTGGTCGAGACCTGCAAGCTCGTCGGCGTCGAGCCGCAGGCTTACCTGGCCGACGTCATCACCCGCATCGTCGAGGGCCATCCGCAGCGGCACCTCGATGATCTGCTGCCATGGGCTTACCAGCCAACGCCAGCCCTCAAAGCCGTGGCCTGAGGACAGCGCTTACCTTGATCCGACTTAAGGCTGCCGTACTCCTTGCGCCAGCGATAGTAGGTCACGCCGATCGCCCCAATCGAAGCGGCGACGCTTTGTTCTTGTGAGACCAGCACGTTGACCTGACGCAGCTTGCTCACGATCTCCTCGGGCTTGGGTCGGTGGGCCATCGGTTTCGTCTGTCGGCTCAAAAGCCATACTTCAGGGAAGACCATTTCGAAGGAGGACGATCAGAAGCACTCGTAAAACGGCGCTTTCTACGCCGTTGAGCAGGAGCAGCCACTTGTGGAGGCAGCACGGGGGAATGGTTCGATCGCCGACCCAACCTCGATCGTGGTCGCCCGGTCTTTCTCAACGAGACGGCCGCTACGAAGAAGATGGTCCGTCATTACAGTGGCGCTGAGCGCGGTGAACGTTGTCGGATTGTTTCGCCGCATGGGCATTACAAAACTGCCGCTATTCCGCAGCCCTGCGCACGACTCGCCTGATCACGACCACCCTGTACGGCGGGGCAACAAACGGAGAGTACTTCCGTGCCTACGTTGCCGGCAGTCAAGCTCCTGTGCTCAGAGCCGGCCGCCGCGCCATTCTTGACAAACAACAATCCCGCAAAAACGTCGGCTTGTTCGAAATCATCGAAGTAGCCGAGGCTCGATTCCCCTACCTGTCGGGCTAGTCGCCTGAATTTAACGCGATTGAGCGACCATTTCTGAGTCTGAAGGTGCTTCTGCGCAGCGCCGCTGCCTGAACCGTACCAAACTTTTGGGCCGCCATCGCTCAAGCCTTCGCGACCATTTCCTTAGTAGTTACCACAACTACATTGCCACCACCGGATGCAACGTCTGTGGCCTATTATAACCGGCGGCCACACTCGAATTATTTTCAATACCAAGCTTTTTTGTTGGTCGCATTTGAGATATCCTATTAGTACTACTTTGGCAGATTAGAGCTGTTGTCGTTTAGGTTGGGTCATAAGCGTCGTATCCGGCGGCGGCGATGTAGTTGCGGCATTCCGCTGGAGTGAAGGCTGCGAAGGCCCGGGCGATGGCTGCCCAAAGGTCTGGGACGGTTCGGGCAGCGGCGGT
>NZ_JAKSYN010000156.1:0-2857 GCF_022829565.1 Methylobacterium sp. J-001 | reverse complement strand
ACCGCCGCTGCCCGAACCGTCCCAGACCTTTGGGCAGCCATCGCCCGGGCCTTCGCAGCCTTCACTCCAGCGGAATGCCGCAACTACATCGCCGCCGCCGGATACGACGCTTATGACCCAACCTAAACGACAACAGCTCTAGTCGAAGACGGTCAGCAGATCGCCCATACCCTGTCGGCCTTGCGTCAACTCGGCATCAAGATCGCGATGGATGATTTCGGGACCGGGTACTCATCCCTGGCTCATCTGCGCAACTTGCCCTTGGACCGCATCAAGATCGATCGCAGCTTCGTTGCCGCCGCGCTGACGGACAAGCATTCCATGGCCGTCCTTAAGGCGATCACGCAGATGGGGCGCGACATGAGCATCCCAACCCTCGCCGAGGGCGTCGAAGACGCGGGCCAGCTCGACCTACTCAGGAAGCTCGGCTGTGACGCGGTGCAGGGCTACCTGATTGGGCGGCCAGAACGACCGACACCAATACTTCCACCCACAACCGCTGTTTGTGCCGCTTAGGCTGTTCGTCTCACCGATCGCCATCGGCTTGCGCCGCACCATCGAGGCGATTGGAACCCTGATTTTGACGCAGGTGCCCGAGGCAGCCTCGACCGCGATCGAGTTAGAGGCCCTGCGCTGAAGCGGCCGTGGGAACGTCCTAGCAGCTGCCGGCGTAGCGCTTCTTGACCTCGTCAAGGTGCGTTGATGTCGACTGCCATTCCAATCAAATCGCCGCGTTTGGCTGCACTTCGACGCCTATCGAGGCTCGATACCGCGCGATTTCTGATCCTGATAGTGCAAGTTCAATGGCACAACCGTCGCATGAAGGCGGCCAATCGGCGGGTTGATCTGTATGGCTTTGGCATCGCCGGGTTCGATCTTGCGCAGGCTGTTCTGCAGTGGCTTACGGCTCATAAGGCGATTAGCAAGCTGCTCGATGCCCCCGAGCCTGTGCACGTTGCTAAGGTTCGACAAGCGCTGTCAGCACAGTCACCCGCGCCGCCGAAGCCGGCCGACACGCGTACTCACGGCTAGTGTCGTTGACGGGCTCTAGAAGCCGAGGCACGTCGCCAAGAGGTAGGAAGATCACGTGCTATTTCCGAGGGGGCTTCGGCTCCGGTTTGTCCGTTCGCGAGAGGCTCTGGATCGCTTGCGGCGCTCGACCAGCCTTCTGGGCGATCTCGCTTTCTTGCTGCTCGATGAGATCGAAGGTCGGCTGATCGCCACCAAGGCCACCAAAGATCTCCATCGGCGCGCGCCGGACTTCTGCGCTGAGCCAGCAGCAACGCGCTCTTACTGGTCGGTCAGCCGAGCGCTCACTTCGCGTGCCAGTTCGAGGGGTGGGTCACCCCACCAATCTCAATCACTCCCGTCCCTAATACGAGCGCCCCAGCCCCGACGACAGCCATGACCGCGAATAGCTAGAACCACTGCATCGAGGGTTCCTCCTGGCTAACAAGCGTTCCCAGGCGGGTTGTGCCCTTAGTATACGGAGATAATTCTTAGTGCGAAAGACCGAGTCGTTCACCGGCTCGCAGCCGCCTCGGGGCATTCTCGGTGACGAGCTGCGTTGCGTATCGGCTCGCGGGGGTGATGTCGGTTGCTCCCCTGCCTCCATTAGATCGGGGATGGTTCGAGCGGCCGATGGGTCACGGCGCTGTCGGACGCGCCGTCATGACGACGGTCGCGACCGCGTTCCGGAACGTCTTCTCCTGCGGACCGGCTCGGTTCGCGACCTCCGCAGGGCTAACCGTCGAGGCGACGAGCGCGGCGACGTCGAGGCTGTGACCGCTGGTGAAGCGATAGGGCCCGGCTGCAGGGTCCCGCATGTACAGGTCGATTGCCGCGACGATCTCGTGGCTGCTGATGCGGCCGGACCTACGCAGGTCGGCGACGGTCGGGAGTCTACCGTGCATGGTAGCGCTGATTATTCCCTGACATTGACTTAACCGTGTCGTCCGGCCGACATGCCATGTCCGGCTAGCCGTGCTCTGTGCGAGTCGCCGGCACCATCAGGAGACACCGCCGCCGCAAGTCGCCCCTTGAAAAGCCAACGGGCCCCCCGTCGCCAAACGAGGAGCCCGTCGAAAATCTAAGTGGCCTGTGGTGGCCGGTTTCCAATCCCCACAAGCCATGAGACGCCCCCGGGCGTCAAGTGGGAACGCCAATTCCCGCGACGATGAAGCTTTGCCTTGTGGACCGGACGCCCCTGCGGCGGCCCGGAACAACCTGTTGCGGCCCTTTCACGGGGCCGAGGACCATGTTTGCCGACGAGTTGAGGCGCGCCATCGAAGCGGCCGACCGAATCACCCTGCCGTCCGTGACGGCGCTGCTGTAGCGCGCCTATGGGTGTGAATAGGCGTCGAAGCTTCACCCCTCTCGGAATCGGGTTAAATGCGTTGAGATATGTGCTGAATTTTACTTCGAGGCGGGGTCACGGTCGGCGCCGATCGTGACCCCGCCTCTATCTCGATTTTCGCATTTTGAAGAGAGAGTTAGCTAAGTTTTTGCCGGGGTCATGCTTCGAAGCCGATTCACACCCGACGCCCTGTACCGGGCGTTGTGCGTCTCCCGCAGCCGTCTCTACACCGCCTTCGCCCATGGCGACGGGCTAGCGGCGGCGACCCCCCACCCCGGCCCCCACCGGGCGCCCCCGCGTCGAAGCACAATTCCGCACATATCTCAACGCACTTCACCCGATTCCGAGAGGGGTGAAGCTTCGACGCCCTTTCACCCACCTAGGCCCGCGACAAGAGCGCCGGCTCGGACAGCAGGGTGTTTGGGGCGGCCGCCTCGCTCTGGCGCCTCCACTCGCGGGCACACATGGTACTCCGCCCCTGGATAGGGGCCCAACAGGTCG
>NZ_JAKSYN010000154.1:0-15192 GCF_022829565.1 Methylobacterium sp. J-001 | reverse complement strand
TCGCGGAAGGTGGCGGTGGTGCCGGCGGCGGCGAAGGCGGCGGGGACGCCGAAGACCGAGCTGTTCGAGCGGCTGCTGGCGTCGAAGGCGTAGCCGGCGTTGATACCGAAGTAGGCGCCGGTCCAGGTGAACACGGGCACGGGGGTGAAGATCGGCGGCGGGGCGGCGCGGCGCGGCAGGTCGGCGGCCGAAGCGGCGGCGGTCAGCGCGGTGAAGGCGGCCAGCGAGGCCAGGAGCTTGATCATCGTGTCGGGTCCAGAATTTCTATCTGACGGTAAGGCTACCGACCCATGGGGCAATTGGCTGTAGTTTTGCGGACACACCGGCCGACGATGATGGAAGACAACATAGTAAACCGTTTATGAAACCAGTTTAGATTAGCTCAGTACTTTGAAATGTAACGGGCCAAGCGCAATAACGACGAGCCCACGTCTTAGTTGCATTATGCATCAGGGTTTATAGGGCCTGTTGCCAATAGGATACAGGCCCGACCATGCATCTCACGGCAAGGTGGCGTATCCCGTCGGGCTCCTCACCACGTCATGCCGATCCGGCCAGAGCATCGCTTCTTCTATCCGATCGACTGGCGCGAGCTGTCGATGGCGATCCGCTTCGGCCGGGCGCAGGGCCGCTGCGAGAGCTGCGGGCGTCCGCACGGGCAGATGATCTACCATCTCGGCGATGGTCGCTGGTGGGATGCCGAGGCCGGCCGCTGGCGCGACGGTTGGGGGCGCCGGATCCGTCTCAGATCGGGTACCGACATCCTCGCCCACGCCCGCAGGACCCATGTCGTGCTGGCAGCCGCACACCGGGATCACGACACGGCCAACAACGCGGACGCCAACCTCGCGGCGTTCTGCCAGCGCTGCCACATGATCCACGACCGCCCCGAGCATCAGAGACGGCGACGGCGGACGCTGTTCCGGCGGAAGGCGATGGGCGACCTGTTCGGCGGTCCCTACGCCTGACTGCAGGCATCCGTATCTAGGATGTAGCCGTGAAGATCACCGGCCGTTCATATGCCTGCGCGCCCTCTACAGACCTGCCTCATGGAGACCACATGCGAGCACTCCTGACCGGCGCCGCTCTGCTCGTCCTCGCGACGGTTGGAGCCTTGGCCCAGCCCTATGACGACCGGCGACCGCCCCCGCCCTCCGATGAGGACTACGACCGGCCCTCGCCGCCGCGCGAGCGCTTCCGGCCGCCGCCGCGCGACGACTTCGACGACGACAGGCCGCCGCCACATCGTCGTGGCCCGCCCCCCCGCGACTTCGACGATGACGATGACGGGCCGCCCCCGCCGAGCCACCGTGGGCCCCCGCCGCCGGACGATGACGATAGGCCACCACCCCCGCCATCCCCAAGGGGTTACTGAAGGGCATCTGCAGGCCTTCGTTAACCGACCCGTCGCACCCTGATCTCGGCTGCTGATAGGTGGCCACACTGGATGGGTCTGGTGGTTCGGCGGCCATGTGCTCCAGCGCGGGGCCGTTCACGCTCATGAGGTCTGGGATGCGTGGGTCTATCCTGCGGACAGGCGGCACGGCTGCCCTGACCGCTCTCATCCTGTTTAGCGTTCATCCGGCCGCCCATGCGCGCGACGGCATCGGAGTTGGCGGCGCTGCAGCGCTAGGCTTGCTTGGTGGTGTCGTCGCGGGCAGTGCCATCGCCTCGGCCAACAACGGATATTATCCCGGCCGCCCGGTCTACCGCGCGCCCGCCCCGGTGTATGTCGAGGAGGACGTAGGCCCGGTCTGCCATTTCGAGAGGCGTGGCTACATCGACCCCTACGGCGACGAGCACATTCGCCGTGTGCGCGTCTGCCAGTAGAATGGGACGGTAGCGTCCGCTGCAAGCTTGTCGCCGCCCGGATCGGGAGCGTCGTAGTGGCCCCGCAGCAAGAAGACTACGGGGCGGATAGACCTTACTTACCGCTTGGGGCTGCACCGCTACCGGTGGTGCCGTTGCCAGAACCGCTGCCAGCCGGCGCGCCGGGGGTATCGATGCGCGGACCGCCGCTGGTGCCAGGCGCCATGCCAGTCCCCATCGAGCCTGCGCCGGTCTCCATGGACTTCTCGGAGTTGCTCTTCACGGAACCCGGATTGTTCATGTTGCCTTCGGCGCTGCCTCCGCCGGCGGGGGTTTGAGCGAGTGCTGCTCCTGCCATCGCGACAGAAAGCGCGGCGGCGAGAGCGAGTGTCTTCATCGACATGGCGTTTTGCTCCAGACGGATCGGCTCGATCGGTCCTGGGCTGAACGTTATCGTGATCAATATCGTTCAAGCTTTTGTGGGGGGCAACCGCAGTTGGCACCATCCTGCTTGCTGCCGGCACTCAGTTCGGCTAGCGAGTCTGCCCCAGACAAAGAAAAGGCCACCCCCGAAGGAGCGGCCCGAAGTCTAGGGAGGAAACGCCCTTCTCAGGGCAGCAGGATCGCGACGCCATCGCCATCCCGCAATGCAAACCTAGGCCACCGCACTGCGGCAGGCAATCGCCTAAAAGTAGCAGTTTGCGCATAAGTCGGACTGGCATGCCAATCAGGTGCGCTTTCACACCATAGCTCTGTGCAGGCTCACTAGTTCGCGTGTGCCACTGGCAGATCGCCGACCTGGGTAATGTAGCGCGGCGTGCGCATCTCGAACTTCGTGTTCCACTCACGCTTGGTTACGAGGCCAGAGCAAGCCAGCACGACTGCTCCACGGCCCCAGCGCGCGTTGCAGGCGCCATCAGTCTGCCAAAGCGGCAATGATCGAGAACGAGCCTGCAAGCATGAACGTGCCAGCGACGAGCAGTGTGATCAGGAGCATGACGGAGGCCTCAGGCACCGAACGGCGCAGCTTCCTCATGAACGCATATGGCCACGCTCGGTTGCGCTCAGCCGAGTGCTGAACACCGGCCGACTCAGTCCCCGCGGTCGCCCCCAGCATCGTCGTCGCCGGCGTCGAGGAGCCAATCGGGCAGGATAGGAACGACCTCTCCCGCTACATCGCCAGCGCTCTGTAGCGCCCTTTCCGCCTGCGCCTCAGACGTCTCGCCCCGAACCTCGGCGAACAGCTCGCGCGCCAGCTGGTCGAGCTCCTCATCCGAGAGCTTCCTCTCTTGCTCAACCGGCATGGGCATATCCCTAAAGCATTGACCGTCCGGCCCCGCCCCGATCTGCTCACGGTGCGGGGGAGCGTCCGAACTCACCAGCGCTTGGCCAATACGCGACGCGGCCCATCAGCATCATGCCGCAGCTGGGTTATGCGGCAGTCACCCGGGCGCGCTTGGAACTGTGCCGAAACAGGCATCTTCAGCGAGATGCCCTAAGATCCAGGCTCTGGGCCGGCGCTTGCGGTGTCCAGTTCCCCCGCCGCGCCGACCCTGACGCGACTGCCCGGCCAAGGCTTCACGGGGGCAGGGAACTGGTCCGCGTGCGCCCGTTGTAGGGGGTCTCTCACGACGCACGCCGCATCAGACGTACTAGATTGGAGCTACAGGGTACCCAGCGGGCCTTCAGGTCTGCCCATGCTTGCACTTGTTTCGGAAGGCCTTGCGCGCCTTGCCATGCAGACCTTGCTTATCAGCCTCTGCCGAGCATTCTTTCGACTTGGCCGTGCGGTCCGCCTTGGGCGCATTGGACTTCATCGCCGGTGCGGACGCAGCCGCGCCGGGCACCATGCCAGGTGTGTTCGTTGTCCCTTGTGCATTGGCAGGAGCGACGAAGAAAAGGCTGCTCGCAACCAATGAAATGGCGACGGTGAGCTTCATGATGGAATGCTCCTGTAGACCGCCTGAAACAGCTTCACGGTAACCTGCGTTCCGCCACACACGGATCAGTGATTGGTCTGTTAATCCATATTATTGCGCCCGACGGACGCTCGGCTTCGGCCCCCCGGAGGTTGCGGTTGGCGTGAGTTTTACTCCCAACCGCGAGGCCGAGCGTAAATGCTGGCTTGGCACGCATGGAGGGCTGCGAGGGCGCAGGGACAGAGGGAGAGACCAGGCATCCCTCTTGCAGACCTTCTTTTGCGCCCTTCCGGGTGCGATCCGGCACAAGGTAGTTTGCGATGGTGGTGTCGGTCGCATGCGGACGGTGAACGACTGGACAGATGAGGGATACCGCGGCCTGCGCATCCCAAGATGCACGTCATGCCGAGCCATGACATGGCGGACATGGGATCAGCTTCAGGCAAAAGGTCCGGAAGAGGTTCTGGTCGTCGCTCAACGCTTTCACTGCGGGAAGTGTGACCGGGTACCAGCCGGGCTCCCAGTCGTGGTGGGTACCGACCGATAGCGCGACCTCGCTGCCTCGTCCCGCCACGCGTCGCGCTCAGTCCTCAGGGCTTCAACAAGGGCGTGCATGTTCCCGGCGTCGATCGCGGTTTCTATGAGCATATCCTGGGCGAGCGCGAGCTGTTGGCGAAGGTCGGCGTTCTCTCGCGCAATAGCGACGAGCAGGCCGGTCACGTCATCGCTCATGGCCGCCTGCTCCGGATCCGAGGCAGGCTGTAGCTGACCTTGCGGCCAAGCTTCAACGGCGTTCGTCATACCGTCCAGCTGCAGACCCTCACCGCATGGCTCTGCCCACTCCACCACCCGCGCGGATTCGAGAACGTACCTCGCGGTCGAGGTCGCCAGCCGCTTGTCGGCAGCCCTTCTTCGGTTTGGTTTTCCCTGATTCTGACAGGACTAGAACTTCAGTAGGCGTGCGGTTCGCGGATTTGCACCCTCCCCCCTGTACCGGCAAGGCGGGTGCGGACGATCCAACTTTGGATAGCGGGTCTCGCGTTCGAGCCAGCCGCAGCCAGGCGGCCCATTCCGGCGAGACGATGCGGACAATGTTAGTGTCGTTGCGAAAGCCGGTGATCTGGCGTTCCTCGACAGTGAGCAGCCCGAGCTTGCGGGCCTCGCGGATCGCGTTGCGGACCGTGGTCTCGGCCACTCCCGTGACTGCGGCGAGGTTCGGCACCGACAGGCGGCAGTCCTTCCGACGTGCCACCTCGGCGGCCACGAGGGCGAGGACCGCATGCTCAGCCAGCGTGAACCTAGCCGCGAGACCGGGCGGCAGGCGGCCAGAAGCAGCCCATCGGCGGCGGCGCTCCATCGAAGCATCCGTGCGTGGCCGGGAGCCACCGCCGGGTCTCCTGAGGCTGCTCTGGCGATCCAGGGGCACCTCGGCATTCTCCGAAGTGGTCGTGCTCGCCCCATCGGGCGAGTTCCCGAAAACACGGGAGCGGGAATTTCCTCCAGTCCGAGGGAGAAGTGTCCGCGCCTCGATCAGGCCGGACAGGGCCTCGGCCTCGGCCTCCGTGACCTTCCCGTCCCCGTAGGCGCGCCACAGCAACGCCGTCACCTGAGGCAGGGTGATTCGGTCAGCGGCCTCGATGGCCCGCCTCAACTCGTCGGCAAACATGGTCCTCGGCCCCGTGAAAGGGCCGCAACAGGTCGTTCCGAGCCGCCGCAGGGGCGTCCGGTCCACAAGGCAAAGCCTCATCGTTGTCGGAATTGGCGTTCCGACTTGACGCCTAGGGCGTCTTCATGGCTTGTGGGGATTGGAAATGGGCCCCACAGGCCACTTAGATTTTCGACGGGCTCCTCGTTTGGCGACGGGGGGCCCGTTGGCTTTTCAGGGGTCGACTTGCGGCGGCGGTGTCTCCTGATGGTGCCGGCGACTCGCACAGAGCGCGCGCCAGCCAGACATGGCATGTCGGCTGGACGGCACGGTTAAGTCAACGTTGAGGAGCCGCCTTGACCGAGCTTGAGAGGGTTCAGCGGGAGATCGCCACCCTGGAGGAGAGCGTTCGGTCCTCGTTGCGCGCACTTGAAGACCCAGACCTGTCCGCGGACGGGGCGAGACGCGAACGAGCGAGCATCGAGCTCTATCGACGGCACCTCGGCGACCTGCTCATAGAGCACGATGATCTCCAATCGCTCGCCGAGGAGTAGCGATCGGTCGCGGGACGGCCAGTAGCTCGGCGATGGCCTCCAGTTCCTCGGCCTATAGCAAAGCGGCGATCGCCGCGTGAGGGAAAGAATACAGTTCCCAACCCTACAACGCGCCTGCCCAATCACTCCGCTTCACAGCAACGGTGCTTTCACATGGCTGCTGTAGCGTCGTTGCGGTGAGATCAAGCGGCATGGCGATGCAGACGGCGACGAAGAAGGCTGAGGATCGGGCGGACCGCTCGACCGGTCACAAGGGCGATCTGTTCGACCCGTACTTTCCCAGCGTCAGGGTCGCTTCGAAGGTCGTGTCAGCGACGCAGCCCCCCGCGTTCTACGATCCCTACTTCCCGGCAAAACCGCGGGCGAAGGACTCAGCGCATGTTTAGCCGGGCGCTCTCCTCGCTGTACCTCTATGTCGTAGGCTTGCCCGCCGCAGGCTGGGCGGTCCGCGCGATCACAGGTTCGGCCTCGCGCTGACGAGCGCAAAGCGACAATCTCGTCGTGATGAAATGCTTCCTCAGGTCCACCCGCATTCATTATTAATAAATAGCCGCGGAACGTTTTTAGCTGATCAATGCCCGTTTACTATTCGGGTACTGATCTTGGTGTTCATCTTGAGCTTAATCTGTCTTATTTCCGGATGCACGCTCGCCGGCATTGCCCCGAAACGCCCCCATCAACAGGCGCTGCTGGAAAGCGTCGGCGGCGGTCTGATCGTTCTCGGCCTCTGCCTGATCGGCGCTAGCCTATCGCTGTTCAGATAGGAGCGATCCGGGCCATCAGCATGTGAAGGCCGATATCAACGATCTGGTGTGGTGGGGCTGGAGCGCCTATCAGCCGGGCATGGCCAAGCGCGCACGACAGCTCCCGCAAGACCGTGGCACCATCCTGTTCGACGTCGTCTTTGAGGACGGCAGTCGGGCATCGAACCGGCGCGTGCCCATGGAGATCCTCGGCGGCCTCGATGGCGATCGGCCAGCTCGCGATCTCATCGCGCAGCAAGAAGACGAGATCGCCGAGCAGGCTGGTCGAGCGCCGCGAGTGATCCAGAGCCTCATGAGGGCGGCCAAGCCGGAGCCGAAGCCCGCGCGGGAGTAGAGCGTATCGTCAGGTTTCCGCTCGTCTGATTTCGCTCCGGCGCTGCAATGCACCATTATCTAAATTGATTTCTCATAATTATTTTTGCTGTTTCTGAAACCTATCGGAGCTCAGTTTCGTCAAGGCCGTAACAGGGGGGTGCCAGCGAGGCTCTTGGAGCATCTAATGCGCACTTTGATACTGATTTTGGTTTTACTAAGCAGTTTTTCGTCACCGGCTTTCGCTCAGCACACACAGCCCCGCAGGGATGCTACCGGAAACAGTTCTGATATAAACAGCGACGCGAAGGCAGAAGAAACTAGGCAGCTTATAGCTAAGGCCAGGGAAAGGCAGAAATCGATCGACAATCAAAACACAAATCTATGGGATCGGTGGATCTATGCTGTTTGCCTGGGGTGTACCTGGGCGCCGAAAAACGTTCGGGTCGTGCATACCCATCCGTCACGTGTCTTAATTGGGATACCTGCCGCTGAGGATGATGCACGAGAGCGCAAGGGCATGCGCATCGGAATAGGACAGTCGGCATCAGACACGCTGTAGAAGGCTGACCAACAGCGACCCAGCCGCCGCGACGACGTTCCCGCGCCCACCCCAGCGCAGGGGCTCCACCTCGATCACCATCGCCACCGCCGGCAGCGCGGTCTCAGGCGCTTCGGCCTCGCGGTCCTGATCGTTCCCGCGCATCCAGACCACCTGACTGCCGGTGTGGTTCTCGGGCGCAGCCAGGGACCGCTCAGCGTTGGCACCGTCCTCGAGGTCGGGGTCCCCGTCCATGCGGTCGAGCACGGCAATAATCCGATCCGCCGCGTCGAGGGCGACCTGTGCGGCCTCCTCCAGGCTGGCGCGGAGGCTACCACCGGCCAGCGGCTCCAGATCTGGATTGGCCGGTTTGGGGCGCGGGGTGAAAGTGAGCACGTCGCCCATGATGTCAGGTCTCGGGATGTGAAGGGGGAGCCCGGCGGATCCGGCCGGGGCGGTACGCACGGCGCCAGGAGGGTGGCGGGCGCCTGTCAGCGCCCTGCCCGCTCGGCCTCGGCGTGGGCCAGCAGCTCGCCGGCAAGGGCCACGGCCTCGTCAGGGTCGCCGTTCTCGATGGTCGGACCCGCGAGGATCGTCAGACGGGTCTCGCGCTCGCTCGGCGTCGTCGGTCGGCGCCGCTGCGCCTCTTTGCGGGCTTCATCCGCCACGTCGGCCAGGGCCTCGCCAAGCCACTGCATCAGCTTGCCGGCGGCGTTGTACCGCTCGCCCGGTAGGTCCCGATCGCCCCACGCTCGGGTATGGCATCGCCCGGTCCAAGCCATGGCGTAGGCCACATCAGCCACACTGTTGGCGATGTCCCGAAGCGACCGCAGATCTCCCATCGTGCCGGAGGCGAAGTCGATTTGGCCGACAAGGCTGGTGCCGATCGGGGCGGGCGCGGGCTGCTGCGCCAGCCGATCCACATCCTCGCGGATGTTCTCCAGGAAGGCGGTCGGGACACTGCCGTTCACGTCCGGCAGGATTTCGGGCAGCAGGAACGCCAGCTTGCACCGCACGTCGGCGAGGGACCGGGCCGGGACGGCGCGCAGGGCGGCGCCGGTCTGCTCGACAACACCACAGCGGGCGTCCGAGGCCTCGTTGCTCTCATCGGTCTCCAACAGCATGGCGAGGGTCGCGTCTCGGTGCGCCTCAACAGCCTGCCGCAGGTTAGGCGTGACCCGGGTGTCGGACAGGGCGTCATCGGCAGCAGACCGGGTGCCGTCGGCGATCGCCACGAACACGGGCGAGGGCTCAACCGCAGGAGTGGGCGCCGCGGTGGGCCCGATGACCGGCGCCGCCTGATCCTGCACGTCGCGCCAGAGCGAGTGCGACAAGATCTGGTCCAGGTCGGGTAGCTCGGGAATATCGGCCTCGGACAGGAGCGCGCGAGAGTTATAGTTCTCTAATGCCCGCAGTTTTACGCGGAGGCCGGAAGCGGTTTGAGCCGGCAGACCCCCGATGCGCTGTACAATGTCGGCGGCAGCATTCCCCGCCTGCTCTGCCCGGTCCTCGAACTCTGACCAGTCCTGTTGGGCTTCAGCAGCCGCCTTTGCTGCGCACCACTCGCCCCACGCGGTGACAATCTCGTCCGCCCGATCCTGCGCCTCTGGCCAGGGATGAGCTTCGACAACCGTGTGCGCGTCCGCCGGTAGATTGTCCTCGGGGCGCACGACGCGCTCGACCTGGCGAACGTAGGGCTTGCGCTTCATCCACTCGATATCTTCGGCTGTAACTTCCATGCCCTCCAGCGTCGTTGGGTCGGTGAGGTACTTGCGCAGGCGCAGCGAATGATCGGACGCGCGATACAGGAGAGAAGCCGGGCGCTTCGGCATGCGCTGTGCTGCTTCTCTCTCAGCCTCATTCCAGGCTTTGTAGGCCGCTAGCTCTCGCGCTCGCGCGACCTCGAACTGACGGCCGAGCTGCAACAGCAGGGCATCTCCGGCGGGGTTCTCGGCTGCCAAGCCATCGGCGCCGAACGCGAGCAGATCTCGTGCTAGGCCCTCGCTCAAACCTTCGGGCCACTCAACGCCGATGTCGTCGCTGCGCTGACCGACACGGGCTTTGAGCTTGAGCCCGGCCAGGGACGCGGCTGGCAACGTGGCAATCTGCATCTCGATCTTATGGAGAGCTGTCCCGGCCTCGCTCGCCGCCTCTTCTGCCGAAGCGACGCCGGTCCGCTCGCGCCAGTCCTCCTTCTGCCGGAACCACGCCCGCCACTCTGACCCAGCGCCAGCCGGTGCGGGGCCGGGCCAGCCCTCCTCGCTGGCGGTCTCACTGATTAGGCTCTCTTCGTCCGACAGCCGCTGATAGAGGTCGACCGCCTCCTCCCAGACCGGGGCGAGCGCCAGCAGCTCAGCGTCGGCTCGCTTGCGCAAGGCCTGCGTCGCGGGCTCGGCCCCGGTGCGGATCGCCTGAGCGGCCTCGAAAGCGCGATCATGCCGGAACGCCAGGGCGTGGATGGCATCGGCGCACAACTCGCGTCGGATCCTGGCTTCCTAGGTCTCCTGTTCGTCCCCCGGCAGGTGATTAGCTTCGGAGATGCGGCGGCGGCCGATCTCGCCTTGCACGTGGCTGTGCATCTGCATCGCGTTGAAGCCGGCCCACTGCGCCATCGGGCGGCGCGAGACTTTCCCGGTAGCGTCGGCATAGGAGACCGTGCCGTCGCGGTGGTCGATGCCGCTGACAGCCAGCACACTGCCGGTGAGACCGGCCTGCGCGACCTGGTTGGCGAAGCTCGCCTCCGGCCTATCGACAGGGGATGCGCCAGCGAGACGTTCCTCTGTCGCTGCTCGCGCCAGCATCGTGCTCGACAGCATCACCTCGGCGATCGGCGCGGCGATCTCGAAGGTTTCGTGGCGGCCCATGTCGTGCTCCCGGTGAGGCGCACGTCCGTGACCCGCATCGGCGCGGTCTGGATTGCCGGGGTGGCCTCGACCGACATCCTGAGGAACCACGCCGCCGGCCGGGAAGGCATCGCCACGGCGTTCCGCAGGGGAAGCTTCTGGTAAGGATGCGGGCTGAGGTTGATCGGTAACCTCACCGGATCGACGGGTACGAAACGCAGCCGCGAGGCTCAGCTTCAAGGCCGCCGCTCGAGCGCGAATGGACGCCTTGGCTTGTTGATGGTTGCGTGAGTTCTTGAGGGTGAGCATCGCGGGATCCTCGGATGAGGGGCGCGGGCAGCCGGCCCGCTCGGGTGCGGGTCGGGTTCAGAGCAGAGTGGCGAGGCCGGTGAGCACTATGCCGCCGCCGATGATGAAGGCCGCAGCCAGCAGATCGCCGGCGGTGTCGAGGAAGCGAAGGCTGCGGCTATGCGCCGTGTCAGGGCGGACCGGATAGACGGCCTGCCAGGGCTCGATCTCGCCCGGGACCGGCTCGTTCGGCAGGTTCAGGTAGCGGGGATCGACCGGGATCCGGCGGAGGGCGACGCTCGAGGCCGTGCTGCAGACCGGGACGGGCTGCGAGAAATCTGGGATGCGGGCGTGCGTCATCGTTCGGGCTCCGGTGAGGGCTCGTGGCGGTGGTCAGAGGGGGAAGGGGCGCCCCGTGGCGGGGCGGGTCAGGCCGGCGCTGCTATGGGGTCAGTGCGCGGTTAGATGGCGGGCCATCTTGGCGGCGCGCCACGCGGCGGTGAGGCAGACGGACATGGCCTCGCCCCAGGTGCCGCCGAACCGATCCTGATGGGCGCGGGCAGCGGAGGCGGCGGCCGACATGATGGCGCCACGGTCGAACTGGCCGGCGGCGAACAGCGGCCGGCGGGTGGTGCGCACCGTCATGTCGATGCGGGCTTTGGCGGAGAGGAGGCCAGCGGGGATGGCCGGGCGGCTGTCGTGCAGGCTGCGGGAGAGGGCGTTCCAGGAAACAGTGCGGTGGGACATCGGCTGAGCCTTGCTCGCATTCGATGCCTGGAGTATCATACGAGCCTTGGAGCATTGTCAATGCCCCAGGTATCGTTTTTATCTCTGAGGTATCAAATTGAGGCTGGTGGATGCTCAGTAGCGAGATGGTACGTGCTGGGCGCGCACTACTGCGATGGGAGCAGAAGGATCTGGCGGAGGCCTCCGGTGTGTCGCTGCCGACCATCAAGCGGCTAGAGGCGACGCCCGGCCCTCTGTCAGCCCATGGGCCGACGATTGCAGCTATGCGACGCGCCTTCGAGGCTGCCGGCCTGGAGTTCATCCCAGAGAACGGCGGCGGGGCCGGGATCCGGTTCCGGGAGCGGAAGGCGCTGTGACGCGCATCAGCAAAGATAACCAACCCGTGCAGCGGCGACCCAGAGCAATGCCGCAGCGACTCGTGTTCGTGATCAGCGTCCTGGCCCTCAGCGTGCCGATCGCGGGCTTGCTGTTCATGGTGTGGCTAGCCGTCGTGCGGCCAGCGGGCTTCGTCGTAAGTCTCGTCGAGATGGCCTACATCGCGGTCGCGACCGTCCTGATCGCCATCGCCATGGCGTCATACGTTCACAGGGGTCAGAGGGCGCTTCCGTGATCAAGTCGGCGGAAAGTGACGACGACCGCGAGTTCGAGCACTCCCCGCTATCCGGATCGTTCACCCGAGGCGACATCGAGGTCGATGTCGAGATCTACCGGTTCGCCGGCACGCAGGATCGCTGGGAGCTCGTGGTCGTCGCCCTTGGTGGCGGCTGCACCCAGTAGGCGCAGACCTTCGCGACTGAGACAGAAGCCTACGCGGCGTTCCTTGCGACGGTCGAGGCAGACGGTCTGGACACGTTCACCCGTGCGCGGCCGGCTGGGCGACACTGAGGGCACGAAGAAGCCTGCACCGCGGCGTTAGGCTGAGCCGCACTGAGGGGCCAAGACCAAGGTCACCGCCCCGCTCTTGGGCGTCCCATACAAAGGATCCCCATTTTTTACTCGGGAATAGAGGTGTCCCTCGGGAGAACCGCGCATTTCTGCGACTCCTTAAAGCTCCTTTAACGGGATGTAGCGGATTGATCGGAAAAGCTAATTCCCGCTGGTGGGCTGATGTGGCGATGACGCGCACTCACGCTCCGGTTGCAAAAGCTTGACAGCAGCGCAACTGCGTAAGTAATGTTTCTACAGTGTTAAAAATAGGAATACAAATCTGATCGGGTCGCTTGTCGTCTTCGGCAGGCCGAATGACACAGGCAAGAAGTCTTAAAATGCGATCAAACCGTCGCATCTTGCCTTTGATCTGGGGAATACATTCATGGTCGATCTGACAGGTTACAAACTAACCTTCGACGACGAGTTTAATACCCGTAGCATCTCCCAAAACGGCGTCGGCACCACCTATGCGGACATCCGTCCACAATGGCGGTTTGATGCAAATTCCGACATCGGCTTCGGAAAATCGTCCTTCGTAGACTCTGCTTCGGGCTATGATCCGTTCAGCGTCCAGAACGGCGCGCTCTCGATTACAGCAGTGCCCGATCGTACCACGTCGGGATATCCCGGGAGCTGGGAGTCAGGCCTAATCACCACCCAAGGTAACTTCTCGCAGACCTACGGCTATTTCGAAATTCGGGCTGATTTCGCCTCTCAGACCGGTGCCTGGGATGCATTCTGGATGATGCCTGACAAACAAATACCAGATCCAAACAAAGCTGGCGGCTGGCAGGAACTCGACGTTGTCGAGCACTATGGCGGCAACGATAAAGGCACTTACAGCACAATCCATACGACAGATAAGCAACCTGACGGCGTCCGGTGGCAGGATAATCGGCAAGTTTATAGCGAAACCTCCAATCCGGCAGGGTATCATACTTATGGTGTTAATTGGCAGGCTGACAAATTAAGCTTCTATGTCGACGGTGAACTGAAGGGCTCACAAGCGACGCCTTCCGATATGCACAGTCCGATGTACATGATGGCCAACTTGGCAACCCAGGATGGAGCATCTGCCAGCTCGATTACGTCCCATATCGATTACATCCGGGCCTACTCGAAAGACCCGAATGCTGTTTCTGTAACACAGGGCACCGTTTCTGCTCCCGATGGCAAGGATCCGGGCCTGTATGGGGCGACCACAGCCACGGCTAAGTCCGCCCCGAGCGCGGCTGGCGCGACAGCGGGTTCTAGCTCCGGATCGACGAGCACAACTGGCGAAGCCACGGGCACAAACATAAGCAGCACAGCTCAACCGGCGACCGGAAGTTCGACGAGCGGCTCGACCACGGGCTCAGCGAGCGTGGCCAGCACAACTGGGTCAGGAACGAACCCCGGTTCGAATGGCTCGACCAATAGCACGACGAGCACATCTCATCCGGTAACTACAGGTTCGACCAACACAACAAGCACGAGCACGGGCACGACGAACACAACTGCGGGCTCGCCCAGTACGACCGCAGGGCCGGTCACCAGTTCCGCGAGCACCACCAATTCGTTGTGATCGGCCCCCACGAGGTGGTCCAAGGGTAGAGTTAGTGCACGGTGGGCCGCTCCGCCACGGGTAGCTTGGCCGGCGGAGCTGGTCTGGCAAGCGCAGCCGGCCAAGCGGAGAAGGCTGGCATGAACACCTCCGGGGCCGGCGGTCGGTATCCCAGAGAGGCATGCGGGCGCACGCCGTTGTAGTGACGTCGCCAGCTTTCGATGACGACCTGCGCTTCCCTGAGTGTGTAGAAGATCTCGCCGTTCAGGAGTTCGTCGCGAAGCCGCGCGTTGAAGCTTTCGACGTAGCCGTTCTCCCACGGTGAGCCTGGTGTAATGTAGGCCGTCTTTGCTCCGACGCCGGTGATCCAAGCTTGGAGGGCCTTCGCAACGAACTCCGGGCCGTTATCCGAACGGATATGGCCAGGCACGCCACGCAGGATGAACAAGTCCGAGAGCACGTCGATGACGTCGATCGCCTTTAATTTGCGGGCGACCCGGATCGCTAAGCATTCATGTGTGAACTCATCGACCACGTTGAGCATCCGGATCTTGCGCCCGTCATGCGTGCGCGCCTCGACAAAGTCATACGACCACACGTGATTGCGGTGTTCCGGGCGAAGACGGACGCAGGAGCCGTCGTTGTCCCAGATCCGCCCTCGCTTGGGCTGTTTGGCTGGGACCTTCAGCCCCTCACGTCGCCAAATGCGCTCGACACGCTTGTCGTTGACGAACCATCCGGCCGCTTTCAGCAACGCACTGATCTTGCGGTAGCCTTAGCGCCCGTACTTCTCGGCCAACGCCACGAGATCGGCTGTCAGCGCCTCTTCATCATCGCGGCCCCGCGGCACCTTGCGCTGTGTCGAGCGATGCTGTCCGAGCGCCCGACAGGCACGGCGCTCGGAGATGTTCATCGTCAGCTGGATGTGCTCGACACAGGCGCGTCGGCGCGCGGGGCTCAGAAGTTTCCCCGGGACGCCTCCTGCAGGATCAGCTTGTCGAGGGTGAGATCGGCGATGGCCTTTCGAAGCCGAGAATTCTCGGTCTCAAGACTCTTCATCCGTCGAACTTGATCTGACTTCAGGCCGCCAAACTCACGCCGCCACCGGTAGTACGTCACCGAACTCACACCGAGCGCGCGGATTGCATCGGCCACGCTCTGGCCCTGTGAAATCAGAACGTCCGCCTGACGTAGCTTCGCGACGATCTCCTCGGGCTTCGGGTGCTTTGCCATCTCGTCCGTCCTCCAGGCTCAAAAGCCATACCAAAGGGCGGACCACTTCAATGGGGGCTGACCA
>NZ_JAKSYN010000147.1:0-5514 GCF_022829565.1 Methylobacterium sp. J-001 | reverse complement strand
AGCGCAAGTCTCTTCGTTGCGCTGCAAGCGTGCCACGGCTCCAGCCAGGCGTTCTTGCAAGAGCAGGCGGTTTGGCAGGCCGGTGAGTGGATCGAGACGCGCCAACTCGTCAGCACGCGCCTCGTTCGCCTTGCGGGCGCTAACATCCTCCAGTGTTGCGACCCATCCTTCACCCGCGACGGAACGGATCTCGACCTGCAGCGTGTGATCCTGGCCCGCCACCTCAAACGAAGCGGAGGTTTGGAGGTCGCGTGCGCCTCGCAGGGCCTCGAAGATTTCTTGCCGCGATTGCGAAGCGCCCGTGCACAGGGCGCGAAGCAATTGCCGTGACGATAGATTGCCGGCCCGCTCAATATTCATATTGTAGAGGAGGCGTTCAGCTGGGTCAGTACAGATAACGACCCGCCCGGAGGCATCGATCATCAATAGACCGTGCCGGATCACGTCGAGATACCGGTCCCAGGTATGAAGCGGAGCAGCACTCGGATCCAATCGGATCGTGAGTGGCACTACCTTGCGCTGTGCCGCGCCGAGGTGGTGCAGATCAGCGCTCATCGCACGAGGACCCTAGATTGAGGCTGCCGGGCAGCCCATGAGACAACGAACAGCACGTTTATAAGCACGAATGTTTAAATTAAGGTGCATAGCGAATAGGATTATTTGGTGTTCCTGCGCGTTAGGCGTCGAGACCAGAACAACCGTGGTTAAAAATTCATGAGGTTCAACGCGCAGATTTTATTTGTTCTGCAAATCGGACACGAAGCATCTTAAGATTTAAACTGATGTACTAACATCCGTTAGTTCGGGCGTATTTGGCTTGCCCTAAATATAGGACGCAAGCATTGATTTGTCCAGGTTGCATCCGTGACGATTTACAACCTATGCCGACCGCTGCTACCCGGCGCAGCTATTGCGTTACTGACCGCGTTACTGGCGCTCGGACCCGTCAAAGCTGATCTCCTCAGCGTCGTACGGATCGTGCTGCAGAAGGGTCAGCACTACGACCCCACCGACCTGTTCTTGCGTAAGGGCGACACCATCACCTTGGTCAACGGCGACGACAGCGCGGTGCACCACGCCTTTATCGAGGCCGATCGCTTCGCGTTCGACGCCGGCGACCAGGAACCCGGCAAGCAGACGACGCTGACCCTCAAGCAGCCCGGCGACTTCGTGATCGAGTGCGGCATCCACCCAAAGATGAAGCTCACCCTTCACGTGCAGTAGCCCGAGTTATTCTCCCAGAACGCTATCAGCCCGAATGGACCAGGTTCTTCGCGGCGGGATCGAATGCCACCGCCACGGGCCGGAATGCGCGCACGAGATCCGCGTCGAGCCGCCCCGCCATACCGTCCAGAATAGCGTAGGCCTGCGCCGCATCCATCGCTGCCTTGTACGGCCGACGCTCGATCAGTGCCGCGTGGATGTCACAGATCGTCACCAGCCGGACCAGGTCGGGGATCTCGGCTCCCCTCAGCCCGTCCGGGTAGCCCGAGCCGTCGAGCATCTCGTGGTGCGAGCGCACGACCGCGAGCAGGGACGCGTCGAAGCCACCGCCGGTGAGCATGGCGTACCCCTCTGCCGGATGGGTACGCATCACCGCCATCTCGGCCGGGTCGAGCTTGCCCGGCTTGTTCAGGATGGCAGTTGGGATCTTCGTCTTGCCGACGTCGTGGAGCAGAGCGGCTTTTGCGAGTCGGTGACGGTCGGCGGCACCAAAACCGAGGGTCCCGGAGAACGCTGCGGCGAGGCCGGCCACGAGCAGGCAGTGCTGATGAGTGACGTCGTCGAAGCGCTGGACTGCCTGCACCCAATCGTGGATGCCGACGTCTCGGATGGCCTGGATGATCAGCTCGGTGCCGGTGTCCGCTACCGCGATGGTGATTGCTCGGCCCGAGAAGAACGCCTTCGCGAAGAACTGTCTGGCTCGGACTGCCTGCCGTTCACCTGTCGCAATCGATCGGGTTTGCCCACTGATCTGGGCGAGCTTGTCGGTGACGAGGCGAGCCGAGGCGTTGACGGGGAGCGTCGCAGTCGCGCCCAGGATCCGGGCTTGGGCTTCGGCGCGGGCGACGTTGCCATGGACGAGGAAGAGATACGGCATGCCCTCGTCGCGCACCCGCTCTAGGATGCGGCGCATGAGCACGAGCGCCTCGGAGTTCAGGCCCTCCACATCGCTGACAATCAGGCCGGCGCCGCGGGACGGCGTCGCCTCGTCGTAAAGATCGTGGATCCGGCATGAACCGAACGCGCCGAGATCGCGGGCCAGACGTCGGCCGCGATGGATGTCGTCGGTGATCAGCAGAAGCTCGCCCATCGCCTATCCATCGTCTGTCGTCAGAGGATCACACGCTCGTTGAAGGTTAGCGGGCCGAACGGCATTCGGAACGCCACGCCGACGCCCTCGGGGGTATGGCGCACGACCGTCGCGTAGCGCTTGCCCACCGTCACCGTCGCACCGACCTGAGGCCTTCTGTCGAGGACTAGCGCGGCGCCTGTCATGGACAAGTCGATGACGAAGGCTTCGGCGGTGCGCGCGCCTTGCGACGCGATCCTGACATCGCGGTGTACTGGGACGATGCGAGCGGCCTTGCGCTGATCCTCGCGGTCGTCGGCACTGTGCATCCATTCCAGGCGCGCCTCGATCCGGGAACGGCGCTGGGCGTTGGCCACGAGTTGAAAGACGAAGCCACCGGGCCGCCCATAGAGCACGACGCCGTCGAGCATCCCGAGGTCATCGAGGTAGCAGATCACGTGCGCTCCAGCCTGAGGGAGGGGACCCTGTGTCAGGCGGCGCAGCTCGATGAAGTCAGTGGCGGATACGTCGGCGAGGCACTGAACGTCCTCACCACCAGACAGACAGTATCTACCCTTAGTTGTAATTCTAAATCGATCTAGCACGGAAATTGTCCCCGCATCCACTCAACGAAAAGTAGCAGGAAGTTGGTTTACAGCCCGTCTAAACCTCAGCGATCAATGTACTACCTTGATACATAATACTGTCGCTGTCAGGTCCAGGAAGCTCGCCTGATTTCAGCTCGGCAACTGATCTCACTGTATCTCGAGGGCGCATTGCATACGCGCAGCGCCGTTAGGTAAGGCATTGCGCAACGAGTGTTAGTTACATATTAATAGATCAGTCGACTGTCGCGAATGGTAATAAACGGACACAACTTCGATTATAGCGCTGTTGTTTTTATTGGATTATCAGATTCAAATATAACTTATGTGTGTTTGAAAACACCTAGAACGGCCAGGACCCCGGTTAATACATCGTTACTTACGCTGACCGGTTCGTAGCGTCCGGCACCGCTGGGGGCAGGGCGTCCAAGCCGCCGGAGTACCTCGCGCTCGAACGAAACGAAGTTCTCGATGCCGCCATTAGCGGCGCGCAAAGGTCGGCAGTCGATCTCAGCCCGGTACTTGGTGCCATCGCCGCGGTAGTTCGCGAGATAGCCGTGGAAGCGCTCGCCAGTTGCCAGAGCGCGGTGGAAGGCGTCGAGCGTCTCCCGGCGCGTCTGCTTGCCCTGCATGAACCGGGGGCTGAGCCCGATGATGTCGTCGAGTTCGCGCCCGACGAGACGGCCGAAGGCGGCGTTGGCGTAGCGGATAATGGGCCCAGGTGGCTCGATCATCGGATCGGTGACGACGATGCCGACGGTGGCATCGTGGGCGAATGCACGGATCAGTTCGAAGGCTGTCATCGCACGGCAACGCTGCAACTGTGCGGGAAGTGCACGAGCGCTATCCGCCGTCCACTCCCGCCGCCGCGCCGACCCTCACGCGACTGCCCGGCCGAGGCTTCACGGGTAGGACATGGGGAACTGTCCCGTACCTACCCGTCGTCGCGAGCCTACACGCTGTAGCCATCTTTTCGCTGAGCAGCCTGTTGCTCGCTCCAATTCAGTTTCAGCGCTATGGGCTAGGCCGTTATCGTCGCGGCAATTGTTCAAAGCCGTCGGCGGGGCCGAGCAGGAAGTGCCGTGTATGCCTAACACGTTTGGCCTCAACCGCACGCTAGGCAGTGCCATCGGCGTCATTGCGCTGGTGTCGATCCTGAGTAGCGGAGCGGTCCTAGCGACCCGCAACCAGTTGCAGGCGGCAACCGACGCTCTGGATCGCTCAAACCAAGTAGCCCGTGGCCTCGACGCCTTCCGCACTGCCATGCTCAACCAGGAGACCGGTTTGCGCGGCTACCTTATCACCGGACGCGAGAGCAGCCTGGAGCCCTACCGCTGGGGACGGCCGGCCCTGGATGAGACGATCACCCGGCTGAGGAGTTTGATCGGCAACGATGCCGAGCGATCGCGCCTCATGACTGACGCCGAGGCGGCCGCGCGCGCTTGGCAGACCGACATCGGCGAGACCGCTATACGAGGCGCGGCCAATCCTGCGACGCGACCGGAGGCGGTGCGTATTGAGGCAGAGGGCACGGGCAAGCAGTTCTTCGACACCATGCGCGGGAAGCTCGCCGCTATCGACACTTTAGAGGAACAGACTCGCGCGGCGCAGTCCGTTCGCGTCGCGCAGGCCGAGCGCAACGAGAGCCTCGCTCTATGGAGTGGCACCCTGCTCACACTTCTGATCTGCCTTGGGATCGGAACCGCCATCAACCGTCTGATCGTCCGGCCGCTGGTACGCGTCATGGGCTTCGTCGAGCATGTCGGCGAAGGCGACCTGTCGGGGACGCTCGGGCAAGGGGGGCACAACGAGATCGGCCGTTTGGGGCGCAGCCTCAACACGATGGTGTCGGGCCTGTCGGATCTCGCCCGGACCAACCGGTCGGCCACCGCCGACCTCAACGCCGCTGCCGCCGAGATCCGCGCCTCGGTCCAAGAGCAGGCGGCCTCGGTCGAGGAGCAATTCGCCGCCGTCCAGGAGACCGCGGCCACGGTGGACGAGATCACCCATTCCGGCGCGCAGATCGGCAAGCGCGCCACCGAGGTCATCGCCACCGCCCAGGCCACCGCGCAGACCTCCCGGCAGGGGCTGCGCGCGGTCTCCGACACCGCCAAGGCCATGGACGCGATCCGCGAACAGGCGGAAGCCGTGGCCGGCAACATCGTCAGCCTGTCGGAGAAGACCCAGACGATCGGCGACATCATCGAGACGGTCAACGACATCTCCGAGCGTACGCACCTGCTCGCGCTCAACGCCGCCATCGAGGCGGCGGCGGCCGGCGAGAGCGGGCGCAGCTTCGCGGTGGTGGCCTCGGAGATGAAGCTACTGGCCGATCAGGCCAAGGCGGCCACAGGCCAGGTCCGCGGGCTGCTGGGCGAGATCCAGCGGGGCATCAACACCTCGGTGATGCTCACCGAGGAGGCGGTGAAGCGCGCGGCTTCCGGCAAGATGCGCTCGGACACGACGCAGCGGACGATCGAGGAGATCACGGCGCGGGTGGAGGAGAACGTCCAGACGTTCCAGCAGATCGTGGCCTCGACCAACCAGCAGCAGCTCGGGATCGAGCAGGTGATGCAGGCGCTGCACAACATCCGGCAAGCGGGGCAGCAGAACGCC
>NZ_JAKSYN010000140.1:0-301 GCF_022829565.1 Methylobacterium sp. J-001 | reverse complement strand
CGGTCGCGGCCCGACCAGGCTCATCTCGCCGCGCAGGACGTTCCACAGCTGCGGCAGCTCGTCCAGCGAGGTCGTGCGCAGCACTTGGCCGATGGCGGTGATGCTCGGGTCGTCGGAAATCTTGTGCGTAGCGGCCCATTCTGCCCGGGCCCGCGGGCTGGCGGCCAGATGCGCAGCCAGCACGCCCGCGCCGTCCGTGACCATTGAGCGGAACTTAAAGCCGCCGAAGCTGCGTTCGTCCCGGCCGACCAGCAGGTGCCGGAACAGCGGCGTCGTGCAGTCGCCTGCCCAACACAGCACC
>NZ_JAKSYN010000139.1:0-386 GCF_022829565.1 Methylobacterium sp. J-001 | reverse complement strand
GGCGTAGCCGAGGCGGCCGCGCACGGTGCCGAAGTAGTCGAGGCTCGACAGGCCGCGCGGGTCGGTGACGTAGTAGCCCGGGGCCACGGCGCCGCTGATGAAGGCGTTGTTCCGGTTGCGGCCGAAGTCGAGGTACTGGGCATCGGCCTCGATGCCGACGACTACGCCCGAACCCGGGGTGAACTGGTAGTTGTAGCCGACCTGGGCGCCGCCGGAGAAGCCGTCCTGGCTGCGGTCGCGGAAGGTGGCGGTGGTGCCGGCGGCGGCGAAGGCGGCGGGGACGCCGAAGACCGAGCTGTTCGAGCGGCTGCTGGCGTCGAAGGCGTAGCCGGCGTTGATACCGAAGTAGGCGCCGGTCCAGGTGAACACGGGCACCGGGGTGAAGA
>NZ_JAKSYN010000138.1:0-94026 GCF_022829565.1 Methylobacterium sp. J-001 | reverse complement strand
GTGCTCAGACGCTTACCACCGGGTGTTCCAATCCGCGCAGCCGTGGTGCACGTGATCTCGCTGACAGGCAGCGCTGTCGTAGTGCGGGAGATGACAGATGGCCACCGGGCGGCGTGTGCTCCCACCGCTACACCGCCCAGCAGGGTTACGCCGCCGAGCAGGGTTACGCCGCCGAGCACCAGACCTCCGCGGCGCATCTGGCGCGAAATGCTGCCTACCTCCTCGACGCCAGCGACCAACCTGTACCCTGGCGTCTGCAACTCTGGCTTCAGTGCATGTTCGCCCTGCTCGAGCGCGACACACGCGCAGGCTTTTCGACCGGCCAAGTAGCCGCGTCAGTGCATTAAGCGCGTCGACCTCTCGATAGGCCTGGAAGTTGGCTCCAGGCTTCAGCAAGAGCGCATCTCGTTTGCGGCAGTCCATAGCTATCAGGACTTGGAACAGGCCATCGAAGATAACGGTCGAACATCAAGTCCATTGCCCAACCTCGTTGAGACCAGCAATAGCGGGTCAGCCCGGGGGTAACGCCAAGCCCGTATATGCTCGGGCAACTTGAACCGGATCGGCAGCCCTTCGTCGTGGTCGAAACGGCAAGTCGCGCTTGTGGTTCAGGGCGCACCTAATGGGTCTACCAAACTATATATGGCGCCTTGACACTATTTCTACTTTAAATGACTTAATATCAGGGTGTCAAAATGCACCGTTACAGATGTGCGATCATCCCTTTCAAAATTTTCGTAAAGTCGGGTCTATTCGGGGTGATTCCATATCGCCGAAGCCGTGCGGTACTGCCGTAAAATTCTGGCATCTCACCACCTCGTACCCGAAGGGGGTCTGTGACGATGTTGACAACTTGAGGTGCGATCTCGGTCAACTGGGTCACAATATCCTTCAGTTCGAAGGCCTCACCGGCGCATATATTGATCACTTGTCCAAAGGCGTCAGGAACCATGCAGAGAGCGCAGATCAATCGCGCAGCTTCGTCAACACAAATAAAGTCACGTCGAACGGCTAAATTTCCGACGCGCAGCTCTGTTTCACCTCTACGAATCCGATCGGTAAAGTCACCCAGCGCAAGGTAAGACGGCATGCCGAGCCCGACAGGATTGAACAAGCGAGCACATAGAACCGGGCGGTGCTTCTGAGACAGTCCCAGCGCCGTTTGCGCGAATTTACTAACGCCATATGTAGTCAGCGGTACGCAGATATGCTCTTCTAAGACTGGCAAATCCCGTGCAGACACATAACCGTACTCAGCAGCTGACCCAATGAGAACCACTGCCGTTCCGAGATCGAGCTGATCAAGAACCAAAAACAGATCAGTTGCGCATAGAAGATTTGCTTCGAATAAGTTTCGAGGCGACATCGGGCCTGCTGTGCCGACGCCATGGATAATTAAATCCGGCTTGACATCAGTGAGCGCAGTCCTGAAATTTTCTTCTCGTAGTGAATGGACGACGAGGTCGCCCGCTTCAGGGTCGTGGCGGACGATTCCCGTCGTCCGCCATCCATCCTCTTTGAGCGCGGAAACAAGTCGCCGCCCAAGGAATCCATTCGCCCCAGTCACAAAGGCAGTTTTCAAGATAAAGATTCCAGAAAAACGCTCGAATCTTTCTCGAACATTTCCTGAGCGAGAGCGAAATCGGCAGGTCTACCTATGTCGAGCCAGAAACAATCGTCGCGGTGGCAATAGACATGTTGATTATCTGCCACGAGAGCCCGCACTAGATCCGGCATATCTAAGTGCTCGCCTGGCCGAATATACGACCGAACAGCATCCGTGTTAAGAACATAGATCCCCATACTGATTAGTTGCTCGAACGTAGGTTTCTCACGGTAAGCCACCATGCGCATTTCTTCGTCGGTCTCCAGAACACCAAACTCGCTCTTCATCTCCCGCAAGTATGTACCGATAGTTGCAGCAGCCTTGCGCTGTAAGTGCTCTTCAATCATGCGCCGAATATCTAAGGTGGTGAGCAAATCACCATTCGTTAGCAAGAAGGTCTCGCCGAGCCGATCCAGGGCAAGGCCGATCGGCCCCGCCGTTCCAAGCGGCTTATCCTCCACACTGTAGGTAATCGGTATTCCGACTCGGCTTCCGTCTCCGAAAAACGCCTCGATCAGATGTCGGAGGTGATTGACCGCAAGAACGACTTCGGTGACCCCAGCTGCCTTGAGGCGACGTAGTAGAAGCTCCAAAATCGGCATGTCACCGAGCGGCATCAAAGGCTTCGGGAAAACTGCGGAGTAGGGGTGCAGTCGTGAACCCTTACCGCCGGCCATAACGATCGCTTTCATGGCAGCCTCATACCGCAAATACGTTGGGACGGTACAATTCACGGTGATGGTCGACGAATTCAATGGTTTTTCGCAACCCGTCATCCAAATCTGTTTTTGGCTCCCAACCCATCAAGCTTTTAGCCTTTGCGTTATTAGATACCAATCTCATGACTTCACTGCGCGCCGGTCTATCACGACGGGAGTCGTGTACAATCGGCTTTTTTGCATCCATCAGTGCCAAAATTCGATCGGCGAAGTCGCCAATGCTGAACGTTGAGCCAGTACCGAGATTGATAGTTTCTCCTTCAATGCCGGGTGCAATGGCAGCGCGAAGAAATCCGTCGACTGTGTCATCAACAAAGGTCATGTCGCGAAGGGGCGTGAGCGAACCGAGATGTATTTCATCGCGCTCAAGGGCTTGGCAAATTATTGTTGGGATAAAAGCCCGTGCAGATTGTCGTGGTCCGAAAGTGTTGAAAGGCCTGAGCGTGACTACAGGAGTATCGAAAGAGCGATGATAGCTTTCCGCAATTTTGTCAGCAGCTAGCTTACTCGCCGAATATGGCGACTGACCTTGCAGCGGGTGATCCTCATCTATCGGAATTCGAAGCGCTGTGCCGTAAACTTCCGAAGTACTAGTATGGACAACTCGTGAAACGCGCAATCGCCTAGCCGCCTCTAGCACATTAAGGGTTCCCTCGATATTAGTCCTAAGGTAGCTTCTTGGAGCTATATATGAATAGGGAATCGCGATCAGCGCGGCGAGATGAAGTACAATATCATTCCCTTCAACAGCGCGAAAAACAAAATCGCTGTCTTCGATATTGCCTGCAATTATTTTAAGCTTAGCCTTGCAATCGGGAGGGAGAAACTCCAGGTTGCCAATGTTGGACGATGAATTATAATGCGTCATACATGTCACGTTGGCGCCAAGGCTCAAGAGCGCTTGCGAAACATGGCTGCCGATGAATCCCGCAGCACCGGTAACTAGGATCTTTTTTGATTTAAATGTATTTTCCATGATTTCGATAGCCTCACCGGAGCTAGGGATCGCGGGCGCTGTTCAACGCGGCGAGCGATAGCCCTTCTTGGTCGACCTGTCGATCTTAAGGCATGGGAGCGCATATAGAGATTGTTTTCTTAATCAGGCTTGCTTGACGGTCGCGCTTATGCGCGAGCCAGTCGCAGACGCCGGCGTACTTATGTCGTGGATCTTTCAGCAGCTCTCGTTGTCGGATTGATCCACCGCAGGAGCAGCTCCTGAACCAGCGGCCGCCGAACGATCACGCGTCATTTGTGCTAGCGGCATAAGTAGCCCCCGTGAAAAGTTCCTCTCCACAGCCGTGTGGGTGGCCCCGGGCGCCTGACGACCTGGGGATAGCCCGGCTTCGCTCACCCCGCCCCTGGATTGTCGTGGTAGGTCTCTTCGTCTGAAAAAATCCTACGCTCCCGGTTCGGCCTCCTCCGGGGTCCCTTTGGAAGCCCCAATTGGATCCCGTTGCGGCCCTTAGGAAATCAGTCGGCCGGACTGCCTCGCCCCCGTGACCATCATGCTTAAACCGGAATCACTTTGCGTTAGGTGCGCGAGGTGGAGACGTTCGCCCCGGAGATCCGGAACGGTGGCAGGCGACGCCAGGTCCTCTGCGACGTCGCCGCCGAACCAATCGCCCTCAGCTGCAATCGCTCGCGATGAAACTGTCCTAGCTCGATCACATCGCAACGCTGGGCATCTTCCGCCAGAAGCGGGCACTACTCGAGCCGTCCTATTTTAAAGAGATGATACGCGTCTACCATTACGCGTTCTATGACCTGAGCCTGTTCTGCCTCGAACGTCGCGACCAAGTTGCTGCGTCCTACTCCTCGACCAACGCCATCAACGATGGCACGGCCCGAAACCAGGGAATATGTAATGGCAAAGACGGCAGGGGAAACGCTCGCCACGACTCTGGGCCGGACAAACCTGAACCTGCGTATTGTGATCGAGCGTCCTCCCCGGTTATAGTCACATAAGAGCGACACGATCTCTCCCGTACCAGCTGCCTGCCCAGTACATCAATGCTGCCGATCATCGGGCGCCTTTCGTCGCCAGCCTGAGGCGGGCCAGAAAGCGGATCCGGTGAACCTTAATAAATACCACCTGATGACCGGTGGTCTAGAACTCGGCGCTCAACGCGACGTCGCTCCTCCGGCGGCGGAGCTAGAGAGCGCATCGCTACCGCTCTGGACACCAGCGGTACCCAGCGGATTCCCGCGCGTGTCGGAACTCAAGTTCAAGTCCCTCTGGACCAGACCGGGGGGAGCGGGATCGAAGGGCTCGACCGGGTTGAAGACCTGCTGTCCGCCCGCGAGAGGCTTCACAACGGTCTCGGGGCGGACAGAATCCGTGCAAAGCCCGGTACAGATCGGTTCGACTAGATCGGTTTGCTGGCAGATAGGCCGCATCACGCCCCTGACGCACGCGCACCGGCAGGCTGCCCACACCGGCGTGGGCAGGAGCAGAAGAGAGCAGAGCAAGAGGATCGACCGCATGGCACATGGCCCTTGATGACGCCGCTCCGACCGGGCGACGGATATCATAGTAGCAGGCCGGCGCAGCGGTCGCGAGACGCGGCCGCGACCCCGGGGAACCTCGCATGCGCCTTCGAGGCGCTGCCGCCCCCTCCAAGCTGTGGAAGCTTCAGTTGGGGGAGGGCGCCTCAGGTCACTCTCCATCCATTGCGCTCACTCGGCTGCAGCCGTCTCGTGATGGGGATCCTCATGGTCGGATGCCCTTTCATTCTGGTCGGACTCGGTATCGGTATCGTCGGTCTCATCCTCGGATCCCTCGGCGGCGGTGAAGAAGTCGCCCTTCCGCACCGCTTCGCCTCCCGTCACCATCATGCTGAGATAGGTGTTGAGGGTGTTCGGGGCGACGTCGGGCAAGCGCTCCGCGATCTCCGCATGGGTCAATCCTTGTGGCCCGGCGCTGCCAAGGAGAGCTTTTAGGCGTCCCTTGGCCGAGTTCGATCTTGGACCGCGAGCTCCGCGTCGCCCACTGCGACCAGACGCAGCTTGATCCTCGGCCGACGGTCGCGGATTGTCAGATGAACGAAGGACGGCCATGTCCTTCAGTGGGACGCCCTCGACAATCGCCGTCAGAGCAGCTTCCGCTGCGCGCAATTTGGTCAGTTCCGCAGAGATCCGGTCATAATCGCTTTGAAGCGCAGCCCTCCGCGCTCGCACATCAACCAGCGCCTTCGTTAGGGTGTTGTCCTCAGCCATTGGCGGGCCTCACTGCATACATTCGTTCGTAAGCGGTCATAGGTCATAGGACCCTTGAAGCGTCAACAACGAGCTGGAATGTCGTTGTGGAGTCTAGATAGGTCTTCGAGGAGCTTCTGCGATGTGGGCAGCACATTGCCTGGCATAAAGATATCTTAAACGTTCCCGCCAAACGCGGCTGGCATTGAGGGGGGTGTAGACCGCTCCCAAAAGTATGGTTCCAACCCGCCTACGTCAACGCCACCGCGACTCAGCCAAACCGGACTTATTCCGTGATCGTGGTTCGTATCAACCTTATTAATGCCAACGTTTCGGTGCCTGGAAATGCAGGAGTCTGGATATGCGGAGCTCTTTACGTCCTTAAACATCATCGACAAAGGATTAAATTATTTCATAGACATCGCCCCCCCGGGATCAACACATTCAAGCTTTGACAACCCATGCCAACGGCGATAATAATTTTATTCGCACAGGAAGTGGCTGCGTCTTTGATAAAGGCATGCACATCGTCATCAAATCGAATTGAAATTTCGATATCGGCGAGGACGTCCGCTTGGCGATGGCTAATATCTATATCGGACCGGGCTCGATGCTTCGCATTGGTGACAGGACCGGCGTCACCGGGCTCGTCCATCTCAAGCCGGTCGAGGCGAAGGCAATCGAGATCGGGACGGATTGCTCGATCGCATCCGGCGTCTAGATGACGACAAGCGATTTCCACTCGATCATCAGTCGGAGTGGCGGCGTGCGGCTGAACCCGGCCAAGCCCGTCCGCGAGGGAACCATGTTTGGATCGCCAACCAGGCAACGCTCCTCAAGGGCTCGACCATAGGCGACAACGCGATCATCGGGGCGCACGCGGTCGTCACTGGGGTCCTGCCGCCCCATTGCATGGCCGCCGGCAACCCCGCTCGCATCGTGCGCGAGGATGTCATCTGGCGGTCGGACCTGATCTGACCGTCGGCGTCGCGACAACGGGGCGGGGGACCGCACGCCAGGACCTCATATTTACCGGGAGTGCCTGTTCCGGTAGGGCGAGGGCCGCCGGCGAGCCGCTTGCCCGGCGTGACGCTCAGCCCTCGACGCAGCCCCAACGAAGACATGCTCATCCGAGCCCCAGGCCCCGACACAGCCCCAAGTGAAGCCTGCATGCCGGAGCGCGCGCACCGGGCTGGCTACGTGCGAGCCAGGCGTTGAAGACCCTCTACGGCCTCTATTACAGCTGGGTGGGTTCCGCCTTCGTACGCTTGAGCCGCAACCCGCTGATCCAGCTGGCGGCAAACGGTAGCCTTCCTCCGGCGAGCGATATCGCGTCGGCGGCGGAGCAGATCGCGGCGCTTGAGCCGTATGTCGATGCCGGCTTCTACGCGAGCTGGTACGGCATTACCCGCGATCACGTGCGCGACTACCTCACAGTCGGCTGGCGCGAGGGCCGGGATCCGAGGCCCGACTTCGCCACCGCAGACTATCTCGTAGCGCGGCCCTATCTGGCTAGGGCCGGCATCAACCCGTTTCTGCACTGGGTAACGGCGCAGCGCGCCAAGGGCGGCGCTCTGCCCAAGCCCGACCCGAGGCAGACCGAGCGCCTTGCCCGCCGCCTGGTGGACGGCGCATTCTACCTCGCCAACAACCCCGACCTGCAGGAAGCCGGCGTCGATCCGGCCGGCCATTACATGACCTCCGGCTGGCGCGAGGGCCGCGAGCCGTCGCCGCACTTCGACACCCTGGCCTATTGCTTGACCCGTCACATCTCCTACACGTCACAGAACCCGCTGGTGCATTACGTCCTGCACGGCGGACCGGCCCGGCCTAGTCCGGAAGACGCGCTCGTCCTCCAGGCCGAGACGCTGGCGCCGTATTTCGACGCAGCCTATTACCGCGATGGCCTCGACGAGCGAGAAGCCCAGGACCTCTTCAAGGCCTCCGACGCGGAGCTGTTGCGGGCCTACGTTGCTGGCGGCTGGCGGAGGATGCGCAGCCCGCGCCAGGATTTCGACCCGGCCGGCTTCGTGCAGGCGCGCGCCGGCAGCCGGGCGGTGATCGGCGGCCCATTCTTCCGATATGTCGCCGAGGCGCTCCTTTCCGGCGCCACGCCGTTCTCGGGCGAGGACCAGCCAAAGTTTCCTGCCGTGGACGAGGCCTGGTACCGGGCGACCTACCCCGATGCGCAGAGCTTGCCCCCCTACGTGCATTTTTCCACGGCCGGCTTCCGGGAGCTGCGCGATCCGGGCCCGGGCCGCTCGACGCTCGACGCGCTGCTGCGGGTCTGCGGCCTGCGCCCGGTGCGTCCCACGATCGGGGATACGGGCTGGCTGGGCGAGATCGGGCGCTCACCCGTCGACCGGGCGGCGTCCCTGGATCTGCAGGCCGAGCTAGCGGCTTTGCATTTCGACCACACCTTCTACCGGCAGCGCTACGGACTGGCGGAGGATGTCGACGCCGTCCGCGACTATTGCGACGCCGGCTGGCGCAGGGGCCGCAACCCGCGCGCGGATTTCAACGGCTGGGCCTACCGCGCCCACCATCCCTATGTGGAGGCGACGGGAATCGCCCCCTTCGTCCACCACCTCGCTACCGCGCTGCTGCGTGGCACCGATCTCTCGCGTGACGCCTTCGATCCGGCCTACTGCACCCCGCCCGCGGCAGAGGATGCGGACCTGCTGGACCAGGCCCGGCTGATCGAGCCGTATTTTGACGCGGCCTGGTACCTCAAGCGCTATCCCGACACGCGCGGCTTCGAGAACGGCCCGGCCATTCACTTCCTGTCCCATGGCCAGGAGGAAGATCGCGATCCGAGCAAGACCTTCTCGACCCGATTCTACCGTCGAGCCTACGGGCACCTGTTCGCACCAAGCGAATCACCGTTCCTGCACTACGTCCGCACCGGCCGTGCCGCCGGGCTGATGGGCTGCCCCGAGGATCTCGGCAGCTGGCCGCCCATGGAGGCCCCCAAGCCCCGGGACTGGGACAGCCTGCCCCGCGCCCTGACCCTCGCCCAGGCCCGGGTCGTCGTGATCATGCCGGTCTACAAGGGCCGCGGCGAGACCCTGCGCGCCATCCATGCGTGTCTGTCCGCCCCGCAGAAAACCCCGTTCACCCTGCTCGCCGTCAACGACCGGTCCCCCGACCCACAGCTAACCGCCGAGCTGGCCGAGCTGGCCGGTCGCGGCCTGTTCCACCTGGTCGAGAACCAAAACAACCTCGGCTTCGTCCGCTCGGTCAACCGCGGCCTGTCCCTGCGCCAGGGCCGTGCCGTGGTCCTGCTCAACTCCGACGCCCAGGTGTTCGGCGACTGGCTCGACCGGTTCGTCGCCCACGCCGAGACCGCCGGGGCCGAGGGCCGCCCGCCGGTCGGCAGCGTCACGCCGCTGTCGAACAACGCCACGATCTGCAGCTACCCGCGCTTCAACGCCAACAACACCATGGCGCTGGAGATCCCCCGGCCCGAACTCGACCAGGCCGCCCGCACGCTCAACCGCGGCCGCTCGGTGGAGGTGCCCACCGGCGTCGGCTTCTGCATGTACATGACCGCCGCAGCGCTGGACGCGGTCGGGGTCCTCGACGAAATCGCCTTCGGCAAGGGCTACGGCGAGGAGAACGACTGGTGCATGCGCGCCCGCAAGGCCGGGTTCTCCAACCTGCTGGCCGAGGACGTGTACGTCTACCATGCCGGGCAGATCTCGTTCGGGCTCGACCCGGGGGGCGAGTACGACCAGGGCCAGGCCGCGCTCCTGGCCAAGCACCCGGACTACCCGGCTGTGGTCGGCCAGTTCGTCCAGGCCGATCCGGGCCGGCGCGGCCGGGCGCGGCTCGACCTGTACCGGCTCGCTCGGCACTTCCGCGGCCGGGCCGTGCTGTTCGTGACCCACAGCTGGGGCGGGGGCATCCAGCGGCACATCGACGACATGATCGCCCGACTGAAAGCCGAGGGCACCGCCGTGGTGCTTCTCTCGATCGACCGGGCCCGGAACATCCAGGTCAACGTCTCGTACCGCAGCCGCGAGTTCGTGTACCTGCCGAGCCTCGACAGCCTGTACCTGCCCCGCGATGCCGAGGCGGTGGCGTCCTTCGTGGAACAGCTGGCGCCGCTCCTGATCCACGTGCACTCGCTGGCGGGCCTGCGCTGGAATGCGGCCCGCGCCTTGATGGACCTCGTGTCCGGCTCGGGCCGGCCCTATGCCTGGACGCTGCACGACTTCTCGCCGGTCTGCCACCGCAACCACCTGGTGATGCCGGACGGCCGCTATTGCGGCCTGGCGCCGGTGCCGGTGTGCCGGGACTGCCTGGCCTCGGACGCGGACGGCTACGAGGAGCCGGATCCGGAAGAGCGGCGGGCCGTGTTCGGGCGGTTCCTGGCCGGGGCGGCGCGGGTGTTCGCGCCATCGGCCGACACGGCGGGGCGGATCGGGGCGGTGTATCCGGATCTGGCGATCGCGGTGCGGCCGCATGTCGAGCACGACCGGAGCGTGCGCTCGACGGCCCTGCGGCGCCCGGGCCGGGTGCGCCGGGTCGCGGTGCTGGGCGCGATCAGCATGCCCGAAGGCGGGCTACTGCTTCAGATCTTGGCTGCCGACGCCCGGAAACGCGATCTGCCGCTGCGGTTTGCGATCGTGGGCTTCTCCGATCCGGCGCTCGCCGGCGGCTTGGAGCGGGCCGGCGTTACCGAGACGGGATCTTACTCCTCCGACGACAAGACGCTTGATCGAGTCGCTCGGGCGGCCCTGCAGATCGCCGAGACCGGCCAAAACTGGGAGGACGAAGAAATTCTCGACCTCTTGCCGAAGGTGTCCGCCGACTTGATCCTGCTGCCGGCGATCTGGCCCGAGACCTACTCCTACGCCCTGACCTTGGGACTGCGGACCGGCCTACCGGTGGTCGCCTTCGATCTCGGCGCCCAAAGCGATCGGCTGCGCGCCTATCCGAACGGCCACGTCCTGTCCTACGCTCTCGTGACCGACCCAGCGACACTGAACGACCAACTGATGGCGATCGACATCTCGGTTAGCGGGCCGCTCTCCGTTACGACTCAGGTGGCCGAATACGTAGACCTGATGCGCGACTACTACGTCCTCGACATCTCAAGGCCGCCCCCCCCGGCACATCCAGTCAACGCACTTTAGCCCAGTTTCTCGTCGAAGCAGGCGGAGAAACGCAGAGGCCAACCCGATGTCCGCCCTCCCCACGGCTCAGACGCAGAAGAGTCCGGTCGAATCGTACCTGCACGTCCTACACGCCTTGATTCTGCGCGATATGCGCACGCGCTTCGGAGCGTCGATATGGGGCTACGCCGTGGTGGTTCTGTGGCCCTGCGTCCACGTTTTCGTGTTGATCGCGATCTATACGTTCCAAAAACTGGCTGCGCCACTTGGTGATAGCAGGCCGCTATTCTTTGCCACGGGCGCTGTCCCAGTACTTGTATTTCAATATATATCACGTGAAGTTATGAAATCTGTCATCATGAATAGACCATTAACATATTATCCTCAAGTAAAATTGTTCGACTTAGTTTTTTCCCGTATACTTGTCGAAATTGTTACTGGATTTCTTGCTTTGCTCGTCGTCACTTCGGTTTTAGTTGCGTTGGGTACCAACCCTATCCCTGCAAACCCGATCGCTGCTGTTTCCGGCTACGTTGCTGCGATTATCTTAGGTATTGGAGTTGGGACAATTAATGTCGCGATCATAGGATTTTTCCCTGGATGGATGATTGGCTATGCGCTTTTTAGTATCATTATGTATATATCAAGTGGCGTGATGTTTCTGCCAAGCTTCATGCCCGATAAGATATATTATTGGATGAAGTTTAATCCGGCCTTGCAATGCGCGGAATGGGTACGCTCAGCCTACTATCCGTACGCCGGCATTCAGGTGGATTATTTATACGTGATTATGTTTGGCCTAACTGCCGCTAGCATCGGCCTTCTGCTCGTCAAGCAGGTGGTAAGCAAGCTCAATGCCTGAGTAGCATCGGAATGGAGCGGCTCGGAGCGCAAACTGCTTCAAATCGAGAGTCCGACCGCGCGTTCGGAGCCGATCCATGCAGGTCCCTCCGAAACGCCTCGAGCCTCCATCGAGTCACGCAGAGCATCAACCATGTCAGAGCACTACGCTATAGTTATCACAAGCATCAATCCTCCGACGCGAGCGGTCACGGAAATTGCCCGCGATGCCAGACGACTCAACGCTCAATTTATTATCGTTGGTGACCACAAAAGCCCGCCCCATTTCTCTCAAACCGGCGCGACCTACCTCGACCTTGAGGCGCAAGTCCGGACGGGCTTTCGATACGCCTCTGACGCACCGACCCAGCATTATGCTCGCAAGAACATCGGCTATCTCTATGCTATAGCGGCGGGCGCCACAGTGTTAATTGAAACCGATGACGACAATATACCGCGACCTGATTTTTGGCTACCAAGAACCGCTACTGTATCTGCCCGTGTCGTTGAGGCACCGACCTGGGTAAACGTTTATCGTTATTTTCACGCCGGTCTCATCTGGCCGCGGGGCCTCCCACTTGACCAAGTCAACGCGCCTTTGCCCGACGCCAGCATCGCGAATGCCATCTATTGTCCGATTCAGCAGGGATTGGCCGACGAGAACCCCGACGTGGATGCGATCTACCGATTGCTCCTGCCCATCCCTTTCAGCTTCGAACAAGCCGAGCCGGTTGCTCTACGAAGCGCATGGTGCCCGTTCAACAGTCAAAACACCACGTGGTGGCCGGAGGCGTTTCCTCTTCTCTATCTGCCCTATCATTGCTCGTTTCGAATGACAGACATCTGGCGCAGCTTCGTCGCGCAGCGCATCGCTTATGCCAATGGTTGGGGCGTGCTTTTCCACGCGGCGAGCGTGTTCCAGGAACGCAACGCCCACGACCTGATGCGCGATTTTGCCGAGGAGGTGCCGGGCTATCTCCACAACACAGCGATCCGCGAGGCTCTCGAAGGCATCATCCTTACGCCGGGCACCGCTCATATCGCCGACGGGATGCGCTCTTGCTACGAGCGTTTAGTCGCTCTCGATCTCGTAGGGCGGGCGGAGCTGCCTCTGCTCGAAGCTTGGCTCGAGGATCTCCGTTCCTGTTCCGCAAGGTCGCCTGTCGACAAACCGGTCGGCAGAGACTGAGACCTACCACGGACGGGATTAGGAGGAGGACGCCTTGGACGCGGGAGTGGAGGCTTTATCGCAGCCGAGCGACTTTTTCTGGCACGTTCCCCTGGAACGCATGTCATGCGCCCTAGGCACCGCCCATGCGCCCGCCTCTGATACACTCAATTTCCCGGGCGGTGGGACGGGCTTCGCGCTGTACGGCCCTTACCTGCCGGTCCAGCCCGGCCTCTACGAGGTCGAGGTCGACATTGCGCTGACCGGTCAGAAGAACCCCAAACTCTACCTTGACCTCTGGATCGAGGGGCACGTCCTAGCCAAGCGCGCCGTATTGCTCGATCGCGCCCGGATCGTCCTGCGGGGTTGGGTGCACACCGAGAGCCGCCTCGAAGTCCGCGCGCATACCGCGAACACAGCCTTCGTCGTTCACCGGATCACGGTGACGCGCCTCGATCCGGGCACCGTCATCCCACGCGCGCCCTCTGAGGCGGGGCGAGGCCTGCGTCGGCGGCAGTTGCGCACCGCGATGGGTGTCGACAACGCGCAGTCGCGGGAACAAGCGCCACCAGTCGCGGACCTCCTCGACGCGACCTTCTCCGATCCCGGCTTCCTGCTCCTCGACGACAGCGAAATACCCGCTCACGAGACCGTTTTAGAGCGCTGTGGGATCCAACCCCTAGCGGTTCAGCTCCTGTTCGCCCGCAACAACACTCGCCTCCTGCAGGAGCTCGAAGACGCGCAGGCACTGATGAACGGCTATCCCGACGTCGCCAACGCGTTTCAACTCGACAGCCTGAGCGACGGCGCGTTTTCGATTCCTTCCCTGTTCGGGCCAGGCACGATGGTGAGCCGTACGAGCTTCCCCGTCCTGTCGCCGATCCAAAGTATCGTGAACCTGTTCTACGAATTCACCGAACCGCACCATGTGATCGTGGGGGTGAGCACGTCGTGGATCGGCGCCCTCTCGTTCGTCTGGTTCGTCGACAAAGATGTGCTGGTCTACGACGCCCGCCTGCACTGGCTAGCCGATTACGAGGCGACCTTGCCGGTGCTTCGTGCCTTCGTAGAGGTGTGCGCGCGCCATCGAATCGCGGCACAGGCCTATCGGACAACGGCGAAGACGCCCGCCTGCATCGCCGGCTTCATCTCGAACATGGGGCATTATTTCTGGAACGAGGTCTCCGGGATCGAGCGCATGCTGCGGGCGGGTCATCGGCCTGCCATCCTGCTCGCCGCCCCGCGCTGGTTGCCCATGCGCGATATCTTCGCCGGGGACGACCTTGCGGTGGTGGCCGAGGTTGAGTTGGACCGGGACGGACTGTTTCTGACCGCCCTCTCGCGGAACCTGTTCCTCGTCCGGCCGACCGGCAACGCGATCGACGGCGCGCTGGCCGGGAAAATCGAGGGCGCCGCGAGGCGCATGCTCGATCGCGAGCATCTGGGTCGAATCGCGCAGATCGAGGCCGCAGCTCACGGCGCCTTCGTGCTGTTCTTCAATTTGCGGGCCCACAACAAGTCGTGGATCGAGCAGGTCGACGGGGCGGCAGAAATCGTCGCGCGGCTGCAGCCGCTCACCGGGTCACGAAGGATCGTGCTCGTGCTCGACGGCTACACGGATTGCGCGGAAATCGCGGCGACGATCCGCGAGCGCCTTGCGTCAACGTGTGAGGTGATCGACGGCACGCGTGCGCCTTTCGCCGAGACGCTGGTCTGGGCGTATCGTTGCGATCTGTTCGTCGCAGTAATCGGAAGTGGACTCGTTCCGCTCACCTGGTTGGCCGCGAAGCCGGGCGTCTGCCACGGAGATCACCGTCACCTCGACCAGATGTCATTCTGGCCGCTAATCCGGCTCGGTTACGATCGGCTCTCCTGGCCTCGCCACGAGGATGTTGCGATGGTCGAGGACGCTTGGTACGCGAACTACAGTATGTCGCCATCCCTTATTGCCGACCTAGCGGTTGCCCAGCTTCACGCAAGCGAGGACAACACCGCCGGGTCGGGAACGCACTTGATCCGGGTGTGAAGCTCTTGACCCATTCGCGTGGCGACTGAAGCCTTGCCGTTGACGCGTATTTTCTTTATTCTGTGAATCGCGCGGCGTGAAAGCTTAGACGAAGCCCGGTTGAATGACCGTGTCTGGGCCGAGCGGCGGCCCTCATACTTGTTTGGGCTTGTCCCAACGGACCGGCCGCCTCGACACCAGCAAGTCAGCTATCGCTAAGCTGAAAGACAAACCGTGATTGTGACCACCAGCAGCCCGGCATCGCTCGGTCAAGCTGCTGGGTAGTAGCCCATCATCGGCGAAGTGCATCACCGCGACTTCCGCTCCCGGAAACGGATCCCGGCCCCGCCGCCGTTCTCGGAGATGAACTCCAGGCCAGCCGCTTCGAAGACGTGCCGTAGCAATTCAAGCGTGGAGCGCTTGCCATCACCGTTCTCAGCCCGGTTGAGGGTGTTGCGGTGCAGACCGGTCTTTTCGGCGATCATAGGGTTGGACCAGCCAAGGGCGGCCTTTGCCATCCGGATTTGCTCAACGGTAAGCAGAGCATTCGATTGATTGTTGGCGTCCATGTGCTGTCGGCATCATTATTGTGTTGACAGCACATTCCTGCTGTCTCATAGTGTGCTGGTAGCACAACAGAGAGGCAGCCGTCGATGTCCAGCCGCCACATCTCCTGGAACGCCGCCCTCCGCGACATTCGTGACGACCGCGCCAAGATCCCGGCCGGCCTGCTTGCCGCCAAAGCCTCCATCAACCTGACTGTCCACTATGACCGCCGCCCGCTGTTCGTAGCCGGCAAGTTCGATCGCTCCGCGATCATGCGAGCCGCCGCCAAGGCTGCGCACCTCCACCAGGCACGGTTCGGCTGCTCTTGGACCAACGCAATGTCGGTGGCGCTCAAGGCCGCCTGGGGCGCCGCTAAGCTCGCTCACCACATGGCCACACACTGAGGGGACGGGGGCCATGAACCACGCACTCCCCCTCGTCCTACGCTCGCCGACCCAGCGTCTCGCCCACGCTCGGCAGGATCACGCGACCTGCCTCGTCCTGGCCGCGTCGTACCGCGTCAGGCTCAGCCGCGCCGACGGCGATCCCGCAGACCTACGCCAGCGCCACATGTGGGCCATCGACCACGCACGGACGCTTCGTACCCGCTTCCCGGGCGCCCTGAGTGCCTCGCAGGCCTAACCGGCCTTCGACCGAAGCACCTGCCACCTTCGACCTTCCGCCACGAGCCCCATTCGGAGCGCGAAAGATGACTTGTGCTCGCATCCCCGATTTCAGCCAGTCCGCAGAGGGCTGTGGGACATGGCGGCCGGCTCGCTCCGCGCAGCACACTGACACGACAACTCGGCCTGGCACGGGCAGCGAACCCGCACCCAGCGTCTCGACCCCGACTTCAGAAGCGAGGCAAACCATGACTCAGAAGAGACCGCGCAGTCGCGCGGATGACCCCGAACGTCCAACAGTGGCGTCATTAGCCCTTCAAGTGAAGCTCGTCGCCCGTGAGGACGACGCAGAACTGAGGGCCCTGATCGAACGCTATGAGCAACTCCTGTGGGATTGGGAGGGGCTAACGAACCGGGCGCTCAAAGCGCTCGCTGTCCGGCCGAACCCTCAAGATGGGCGTGGCGATGCCGTACGTCGTTCTTGAGGACGTCGGCACGACGCGACGCCGGTCCCTGTCGGGCCGCCGTAGGCTTCAGGCCTGGGAGAGGACTGGCGGCACCTGTGTCATCTGTGATCGGCGTATCGACGGCGTGCGCGAGCGCTGGATCGTCGAACACATCCGAGCCCTCGAGCTCGGTGGGATGGATGACATCGACAACATGGGCCCCGCGCATGAGGCTTGCGGTCGAGAAAAGACGCGTGATGATAACGCCCGGGCCGCCGAGGCGAAACGGCAGAAGATCCGCCATTTGGGCGCCGCCGTCGTCGCTCGACCGCTGCCGGGTTCGCGGGCAGGCCCCCTCAAGCGAAAGGTCAACGGCACGGTGGTCCGTCGCGATCCGGCCGCTCATCGTTCCAGCAAGGCGAAGCTCGAGTCGGGGCCGGAGGAGGCCTTGCACTTCAATCCGACACCACTGTCAACGGATTTGAGGTTTGGATCAGGTGATCGGCTTTGTGCCCGACCTGCACCCTCCGCTAAGGTTCACGGGGCAGGAACGAAAAGTCAGATGGCGAATCAACCGCGGCTGCGCACACGTGAAATAATTCCAAATCCCGATGTCGATGCAGCCGCTTCAGGCGAAGTGAGGCCGGATATCCCCGCCCATCTCGCCTTCCTATTCGACGAGCGGCCCCTCCTGCCGGGCGAAGTCACAGACCAGTACGACGCGCTCCTGCGCAGCATCGTCCAGCAGGTCAAGCCCGTCGATGTGATTGAGGCGATCTGGGTCAAGGACGTTGTCGACCTTATTTGGGAGGCGAAACGGCTTCGCCGCTGGCGCCGTCAAATTTTGGTGCAGGCTCGGCTGAAAGCTGCCGAGGAGTTGATCAGCCCCGCCCTGCAGAATGCGGACCCGATGGGCATAGATAAGATCATTGGAGCACCATCGGCCGATGCACTTGCCACAGGTTGGGTGATCAATAATGAGGCCAAGAAAAAGGAGGTTGACGCACTGCTTCAAAAGCGAGGTCTCACGGCGGAGGATGTAACGGCACATGCCTTTATACTGAGCCTGCCCGCGATTGAGCGGATCGACAGGCTGGTGTCGATGGCTGACCAGCGCCGGGACGCGCTCCTACGCGAGATCGAGCGCAAGCGGGCGAGCTTCGCCCAACAGGTGCGCACCGCCACTGTCAGCGTTCTCGATGCTGACGACGCGGATATCCCATGACGTGCCGTTTCGAGGATTGACGTAGCGATGACCTCTGAGGCCGCCAAGCGTGCCAATCGCCGCAACGCTCAGGCCAGCACCGGCCCCCGCACACGGGCCGGCAAGGTCCGCTCAAAACAAAATGCGCGGAAGCACGGCCTCTCGGCGACGGACCCTAATCCTGAGAGATCGGGGGAGATCGAGCGTCTCGCTCAGCTGATCGTAGATGAGCATCACGCCGGTGCAGCCGCTCTAGGGGCTGCTCAAGAAGTTGCCGAAGCGCAGCTTCAGCTCCAGCGAGTCCGCACATTTAAGACCGCGCTGCTACGCAACACCCCACTTGCTCCAGACGGCAGAACGGGGGACGAGGATCGTCCAGCTGCCGAGCTTCTTCTCGAACTCTTCGAGCAGCTTGAAAAACTGGATCGGTACGAACGCCGGGCCTTGTCGCGACGGAAGTCCGCAATTCGTCGACTCGATGATTTTTTAGCTATTTTATCGTGACGATGTGTAAAGGTTAGAACGATTTTGACCACGTCGTCTGTCTGTTTGAATGACATGATAATTTTACACAAGTTGTTTGGCGCGCAATTGGTAGATTGGATTATATAAAAATTATCGGGAGCACGCAACACTGGCAGCATATACATCCGAGGTAATTTATGCAATTAATTCTAGTATCTAACCTGACTTAAAACATTCGAACCCTAGTTCTTCCCCAAACGGATCTAATTGGCCAGCTGCATCAAAGTTTTGTATCGCCAACCTAAATTAATACGAAATATAGTCGCGTAGCATGTCTCAACTAGAACGCGCGCCGTATCCCACACCAAATACAAACAAATCCTACAATCGTCTTTACGCAACTTGCCGACAAGGATTCAAACGCCGTCCATCTCCCTCGCTATTTTTTGGCAAAACGAACCCAATTACCGTTCCGTTTTTGAGGCCGCTGGGGATGAAGCGGAGCTCAGCAAACTGCTCTGACTATCTTATCGCTAAGGGCCGATCTCGTAGCGTTCGGCATCAAGTTTGCACTTGTAGACCGCCAGGGACGGTGCGGTCGCAAGTTGATCGCCTCGCTGCTCATAGAATTAACTGAATTTATATAATGTTAACCTTTTTGCAGGAGATATACAGATCAGGGAAGGGCTCAAGAATGCTCGATCATCACGGCGGACGAGCAGACCGCTCTGCACAAGGTGGCACGGCCCAGCGCTTTCTTGCGAAAGCACGTGACCACCGCGCCGCTGGCCGTCATGATCGGGCGCGCAACAACCTTAGCCGTGTGCTCGGTGCCGAACCGAACCACCCTGAGGCGCATTACGAGCTCGGCCAGCTCTTGGCTCCTAGTGCACCAGAAAAGGCTGTCGCACACTTTATTACCGCACTCAGAGGCGCTCCCGAGAAGCCGGCTTATTGGCTCGCTCTGGCCTCGGCGCTGCTCGCTGGCGAGAGGCTACCTGATGCACGCGCGATCTTAGAGAAGTACAAGACCCAGAGCTTCGGCGCTGAGTCGCTGGCGCTCGCTAAAGCGTTCGTTGAGCGCACCGTCACGGTAGCACAATCCCGCTACGATCTTGGAAAGTTCCAAGAGGCGGATGCGCTGATTGACCTTGTCATTCTTCTTGATGAGCATCACGCATACGCGACCTATCTTGCTGGAGCAGTCGCTGCCCGGACGAATCGAGCTGAGCTGGCCTTCGACTTGATCAGCATCGCGATATACCGCGAACCGAAGAACGCTCTGTTCTACAGTGGACTTAGCTCGGTTCTCACCAACCGTGGTGATCATGACGGCGCTATCTCTGCACTGGAGAAGGCGCTCAAACTCGATCCGGACCTGGCGATGGCACATGCCAACATCGCGGGCGTATATCAACGTCGATTCCGATACGGCGAGGCTCTGCGGCACGCTGAGCGGGCGATCGTCCTGGAGCCCGGAAATGCCGGCGCGCATAGCAACCGCGGCAGTGCCCTGCTGGCTCTCGGGCGCCTCGGCGAGGCGGTCGAAGCCTTCGACCGGGCGCTCGCACTCGATCCCTCCAAGCTGTTCGTCGCCTCCAATCGGCTTTTCGCCAAGCTGTATTCCGCCGATGTGCCGGCCGAGGAATACGCCGCGGACGCGCGGGCATTCGGCCAGCGCTTTGCAGATCCGCTCTTGCGAAACCGGCCGTTCGCCAATGATCGCGGCCCAGATCGTCCCCTACGCGTTGGCTTCGTCTCGGGTGACTTCTGCAACCATGCCCTGGTCCGCTTTTTTGAGCCGTACCTGCGTGCAGTCGACCGCGGGAGCTTCACGGCTTTCGCGTACATGACGCACGCGAGCGAGGACGCCGTTTCTGAACGACTGCGCCCGCTGTTTGATCGTTGGCATAACATCGCGGGGCTCGACGACGACGAGGCCGCCGACCTGATCGAACGCGACGCGGTCGACATCCTCATCGACCTGTCCGGACACAGCGCCGGCAACCGCTTGCTGGTGTTCGCGCGCAAGCCCGCGCCCGTTCAGGTCAGCTGGATCGGGCATCCCGCGACCACCGGGCTGACGGCGATCGATTATCGGTTGTCTGATTCACTCATCGATCCGATCGGGTCAGCCGAGGCCCTGCACACGGAGAAACTTTGGCGGTTGCCGAAGGTTTGGGTGACCTACGGGAGTCCCGATAATCTGCCGCCGGTGCGCGAGCGGGCGCCCTGTGAGGATACTGGCTACGTCACGTTCGGGTGCTTCAACCGCCTGACCAAGATTAGCGATGAGGCGTTGCAAACTTGGGCACGGATCATGGCGGCGGTGCCAGATGCTCGTCTGTTCATGGTGGTGGGAGATATCGCAGATCCAGACGTCCGCAGAGCTGTCGAGGAACGCCTTAACGCAGTCGGGATGCCGCTCGATCGAATAATTTTTCAGCCGCGCGTCAATAGCGACTATTATGAACTTTACCATCAAGTAGACATCGCCCTGGACCCATATCCGTACAACGGCGGCACGACCAGCTACGACACGCTGTCCATGGGCGTGCCGTTTGTGACGTTGCGCGGCGGCCATGCTGTGGCACGCCACGGCGTCTTAGTGCTCACGTCGGTCGGACTTCCGGAGTTAATCGCTGACAGCCCGGACGCTTATGTGGCGATCGCTCGAGATCTCGCCTGCGACCGCGTACGCCTCCGCGCGACCCGGAATTGTCTACGCGAGCGTATGCAAGCCAGTCCACTAATGGATCACCGCGGCTTCACCGATGATGTCGGCGCAGCTTTCAGGGGCATGTGGCAGCGTTGGCTTACGGCCAGTGCACCTCAGCTGTGATATTTGCTATTCGTAGGCGTAAGAACTCTTCCGCGATATCCCCTTGAACACAGCGATATAGACGCATAGCCAGTACGACTGTTTCTTACTGATCTGTAAGCACCACAGCGCCGCTATAGTTTTGCGCTGACGTTGCTGGCATCTCGGGTCGCAGCTTGCGTCGAGCCTCCACAGGCCGACGGTGTCACTCGAGTTCCCGCTCGATGCAGCATGTTCCCGCATGTTGCGTGAGATTTCGGATTTCTGCTTCGGGCGTTGTGATGAATCACGATACACGGCATTAACCGTCGGGGCGCGCCCGTGCGCCAGACCGATGGAAATTCCGTGAGCAGTCTGAAATTCGGAACCAGTGGCCTGCGGGGTCTCGTGACCGATCTCGTCGGTTGGCCGAGCTACGCGTACGCAAGCGCGTTCTTCCGCTCTGTCTCGTCAAACGGGGACCGCCGCCAGGTCGTAATCGGGCGCGACTTGCGCGACAGCAGCCCGGGCATCGCCGAAACGGTGGCGAGCGCTGCGGCCGCGGCCGGGTTCGAGGCGATCGATTGCGGTGCCCTCCCGACTCCGGCCCTCGCCCTTGAGGCGATGCGGCGGGGGGCCTACGCCGTCATGGTCACGGGCAGCCACATCCCCGAGGACCGCAACGGCCTGAAATTCTATCGACCCGACGGGGAGATCACCAAGGACGACGAGATCGCCATCCTGGCAGCCCTGGGGGATGTCACAGCCGTCGGCGAGATGCCGACATCAGGTCCGGCCACATCGGAACCCGGAGCCGTCGCGCGCTACCATCGGCGCTACAGCGACGCCTTCGCACCGGAGATCCTGGGGGGGCTGCGCATCGCGGTCTATCAGCAGAGCTCGGTCGCGCGCGACCTGCTGACCGATCTGCTCGCAAGCTTCGGGGCGAACGTGACGCCGATCGGCCGGTCGGAGACGTTCGTGCCGATCGATACCGAGGCGCATCGGCCTGAGGACATCGCCTTCATCCGCGAGGTCATGGCGTCCGGCGACTTCGACGCGCTCGTGACGACGGATGGTGATGCGGATCGGCCCCTGGTGGCCGATGGCGCCGGGCAGATCGTGCGTGGGGATGTGCTCGGGCTGATCACCGCCCGCTATCTCGGCGTCGATACGGTTGTAGTCCCGGTGACCGCCGGTTCGGCACTGGAGCAATCCGGTGGCTTCAGCCGCGTCGTACGCACCAAGGTCGGCTCGCCCTTCGTCATCGCCGGCATGGAGCAGGCGACGGAAGCCGGAGCGCAGGCCGTCGTCGGGTTCGAGGCGAATGGCGGCTTTTTGCTCGGATCGGATGTGACCCTCGGGGGCAGGGTTCTGCCCGCGCTGCCGACGCGGGACGCGATGCTGCCGATCCTGGCCGCACTCGCCGCAGCGCGCGCGGCCGGTACGTCGCTGGCCGATCTCGTCACCTCGCTCGATGCCGGGGAAATGGCGAGCGACCGGCTTCCCAACACGCCGTCGGAGCGAAGCGGCGCTTTTCTCGACCGGCTCCGCGACGAGGGCTTCCGAGGCGCATTCCTCCGGCCGATCGGTTCGCCGCAATCGGTCGATGAGCAGGACGGGATCCGGATCGGGCTCGACGGCGGGCGGTCGATCCATTTCCGAGCCTCGGGCAATGCCCCGGAACTGCGATGCTACGCGGAGGCAAAGACGGCGCGAGATGCCCAAGATCTCGTCCGCTGGGGGCTCACGGCAGCGGCGGCCGCCATGACGGAACAAGCCAGCTGATCTAGATAGCCAGCATGGGCAGGCTCGCCGAGGCGGCAACACGAGGCCGCCTCCCATTGCCGTAAACCCAAGCCGACACCAACGCTGAGCTCGATCTCAGACCAGGCAACCCCGCCGGGCCTTCGACCACCCACCGAGGCGGACTTACGCTCAGCAATCGCTGCGACATCGAGGGGCGTTGGGCGGTCGAGTTCCTGCACAGGACTTCACGGTATTGTATTCTGAGCAGACGAGAGTTTGTTGCCTGAAGCGAAGATGCCCTGGACCATCGGTCTGTTTGCGCCCGCGATCGAGGCAGACGCCAAGCATCGCGCGGCGCGGCGGCTGCATCGATCGGGCGCAATCGATACGTTCGACGCCCTGAGTTCGGTCAGCTTGCCATTGTTTTGCGGGCAAACATGGCGGCAGCGAACAGAACGGCAGATCCTGCTGCGACCAGACTGATCATCAAGACACGCCGGGGCTCCGTGGCAGAATCTGCCTTCACCGGCGCGGTGATCATATTGAAAAACTGCGGCTGCCGAGCGACCAGGATGCGTGCCCGGTCATACGCCTTCCGGACCTCCTCGGCGTACTTGACCGCCTCTTTCCGTTCGTGTTCGAGGGCCTCGAACCGCGTCAGTGCGCTCGCAAGCTGACGTTTCTGGTTCGGATCCTGACCCGTGGCTTGCCGCTCGATCCGGGCGATGTTGTCATCGAGATCCTTGATCTGCTGCTTGATATCGATGATCCGGCGGGATTCCGGGCCGAGATCCCGCTGGCCGATCGAGAGCTGAACGGCCAGGTTGATGCGGGCGCCCCGCAGTTCAGAGACGAGCTTCAGGTTGGCTTCGTTCGATTTTTGCGCGTCGAGCAGGCCTTCGCGATTGCGCAGATCCGTCTGGGCGAGGTCGAGCTTGGCGACGCGATCCTCGGCGATCTTCAATTCGCGGGTGCTTTGGACCAGAGCATCCTCGCGCGCCCTCATGCTGAGCTTGTCCAGCATCTGCTCGGCGTCGTTCAAAATCGCTTGCGTGATCGCCAGCGACTCGTCTGGATCGAAGGCCTCCACCGTCAGCCCCATGATGCCCGAGGCCGACTCGACATCGATGGACACCCGCCGCTTCCAGTAGCGAAGGGCTTTCTCGATCGGCTTCTCGGGGTCGAGGCGGGACGCGAAATCGACGCTGTCGCGGCCGAACCACTCGCGGATCGGGAGTTGCGCCTCGATCGTCTCCAGCATCGGCCGGCTCAGGATGTATTCCTGGGTGATCAGCGTGTCTTGCGCGATCGTCGAACTCACGACGCCCGCGCTGGTGCCAACCGCATCGGGGGCCGCCTTATCGGCCGTACCCACCGAGGGCCGGATGGCGAACTTCACCTCGGTCACGTAGCGATCCGAGGCGATGAGCCCATAGTACAGAGCGCCAGCCAGCGTCGGCACCACGAAGCAAACAACGAACAGAATCAGGATCCAGGGATCGCTTTTGACGTGGCTCTGGTAGGACGTGACACCCTTCTTGCGGTCCCGGAAGCTGGGAACGTTTGGCAATTGCCGCAGGACCTTGGCGATCGCCTTCTGATTCTGAGGGGAGGCGATGGGCTGTCCGCCGACCTTCCGTGCTTCCATGTTCATGGGCCAGTCCTTGGCGCTGACGGACCGCGTGGTTTCGAGACTCAGCCGGGTACCGGCGGCCTCTGTGCGGCTGCGTGCGTGTGCACTCCCATCCGCTCGCGGCGAAAGCATGTCGGGTCAGGCTGCAGGTATGCCGCTCCGACCGCGCGCCAAAAGAAGACGCCGTTTTGGAGTCGACCCAATTTATGGTCCACTTCGACAGCCGAGCCGAAACGACGCCGTTGACTGGTTTCGGCCAGCGGCTATCGAAGCCTCAAGACACAGAGAGTCCGCGCACGAACGTGGACCCTGAGGAAACGCCGGGCCCGCGGGCCCATGCCAGGAGGGCCGCCCATGTCGTCGCCATTCCACCCATCCCGCCGCCGGTTCCTGTCCGCAGGCTCGACGGCGATTCTCGCCGGGACGGTGGCCATGCCACACGTCGCGCGGGCGCAACGGGCGGACTTCACCTACAAATACGCGAACAACCTGCCCGATACGCACCCGATGAACATCCGCGCCCGCGAGATGGCGGAGGCGTTGCGCGTCGAGAGCGGCGGCCGGTTCGATCTCAAGATCTTCCCCACGAGCCAGCTCGGCTCGGACACCGACACGCTGAGCCAGCTGCGCTCGGGCAGCGTCGAGTTCTTCACGATGTCGCCGCTGATCCTCTCGACGCTTGTGCCCAACGCTTCGATCAACGGCATCGGCTACGCCTTCCCGGATTACGACGCGGTCTGGCCGGCGATGGACGGGGAGCTGGGCGCCTGGGTCCGCCAGCAGATCGCCAAGGCCAACCTCGTCGCCATGGAGAAGATCTGGGACAACGGCTACCGCCAGACCACCTCCTCGACGCGGCCGATCGCCAGCCCGGACGACTTCAAGGGTTTTCGGATCCGCGTGCCGGTCTCGCCGCTCTGGACCTCGATGTTCCGGGCCTTCGAGGCCGCCCCCGCCTCGATCAACCTGAACGAGACCTACTCGGCCCTCCAGACCAAGATCGTCGAGGGCCAGGAGAACCCGCTCGCGGTGATCGCCACGACCAAGTTCTACGAGGTGCAGAAATACTGCTCGCTCACCAACCACATGTGGGACGGCTACTGGTTCCTGGCGAACCGCCGCGCCTGGGAGCGCATCCCCGAGGACCTGCGCACGATGGTCGCCCGCCACATCAACGCGGCCGGGATGAAGGAGCGGGCCGACGTCGCCAAGCTCAATGCCAGCCTCCAGGAGGACCTGACCAAGGGCGGCCTCGTGTTCAACAAGCCCGATCCGGAGCCCTTTCGCGAGAAGCTGCGCAAGGCCGGCTTCTACGCCGAATGGAAAGGCCGGTACGGCGAGGAGGGGTGGTCCCTCCTGGAGAAGGCTTGCGGGAAGCTCGCATGAGCGGCCGGGCGGGGCCGGCGCCGCGCGGCGGCGTCGCGCCCTGTTCCCGGCGGGTGATGAATCTCACCCATTTTCTGCGCCGGGCGGCCCGCCGCTGGCCCGACGCGATCGGCCTCGCCTGGGGCGACCGGACTTGGAGCTGGGGCGCCCTCGACGCCCGGGTTGACGCCATGGCGGCGGCGCTGGCGGCGCGCGGCGTCACCAAGGGCGACCGGGTGCTGGTCCAGGCCCGCAACGGCAACCCGCTGTTCGAATCGATGTTCGTCTGTTTCCGACTCGGCGCCGTCTGGGTGCCGACGAATTTCCGGCAGACGCCCGCGGAGGTCGCCTATCTCGCCAGCGCCAGCGGCGCCGCGGCGCTGATCTGCGGCACGGAGTTCCCCGACCACGCCGCCGCGATCCGCGCGGCCGCACCCGTGCTGGGCCTCGTGCTCGAGATCGGCGGCTCCACCTTCGGGCTGGATTACGACGCCCTGGTCGACGCGCATGCGGGGGAGGCGGCCCCGACCGCCGATGTCGAGCACGACGATCCGTGCTGGTTCTTCTTTACCTCGGGGACCACCGGCCGGCCGAAGGCGGCGGTGCTCACCCACGGCCAGATGGCCTTCGTCATCACCAACCATCTCTGCGACCTGATGCCGGGCACCACCGAGGCCGACGCCTCCCTGGTCGTCGCGCCGCTCTCGCACGGCGCCGGCATCCATCAGCTCGCCCAAGTCGCGGCCGGCGCGAAGACGGTGCTCACCGGCGGCGCGCGCCTGGACCCCGCGGAGGTCTGGTCCCTGGTGGAGCGGTGGCGGATCACCAATCTGTTCACGGTGCCGACCATCGTGAAGCTCATCACCGAGCACCCGGCGGTCGCGGCCCACGATCACACCAGCCTGCGCCATGTGATCTACGCTGGCGCGCCGATGTACCGGGAGGATCAGAAGCGGGCGCTACGGGCGCTCGGGCCGGTGCTGGTCCAGTATTTCGGGCTCGGCGAGGTGACCGGCAACATCACCGTGCTGCCGCCACGTCTCCATGCCGCCGAGGACGGGCCGGGGGTGAAGGTGGGCACCTGCGGGTTCGAGCGCACCGGCATGCAGGTGCAGATCCAGGACGGGGCAGGGCGGGAATTGCCGGCGGGCGAAACCGGCGAGATCTGCGTCTGCGGCCCGGCGGTGTTCGCAGGCTACTACGACAACCCGGAGGCCAACGCGGCGGCGTTCCGGAACGGCTGGTTCCGGACCGGCGATCTCGGCCACCTCGACCCGGAAGGGTTTTTGTTCATTACCGGCCGCGCCTCGGACATGTACATCTCCGGCGGGTCGAACGTGTATCCGCGCGAGACCGAGGAGAAGCTGCTGCGGCACCCTGCCATCGCCGAGGCCGCGATTCTGGGCGTACCCGACCCGGCCTGGGGCGAGATCGGCGTGGCGGTCTGTGTCGTCCGTCCCGGGGCCGAAATCACCGAGACCGCGCTGATCGCATGGCTCTCCGGCGAGGTCGCCCGCTACAAACTGCCGAAGCGGGTGTTCTTCTGGGACGCATTGCCGAAATCCGGCTACGGCAAGATCACCAAGCAGTCGATCCGCCAGGAACTCGAAGCCCGGAATTGCCTACTCCTCGAGGCAGGTCCCGCTGTCAAACGGTGAGGGCGCGGGCGACTGCATTCGCTGCACTGCACGAGCCGGATATAGTCCTTAGATCAATCCGATGAAGATTCCGTGTCCAGGCATGCCTTTTCTGCATGGCAGGCCACTTGAGCCCCCCCTGACACGCAATCCCGGGCGGGCACATATTGCACCGCAGCAACCGGGCGCATGGCCCGGTCCTTGTTCGGGATCAGGCACGATGGCGACCCTCGCGTATCTCGTTGGCTTTCGCGCTGAGCGTTCGCTTCTCGGCCAAGTCGCGAACCGCCTCGAAAGCGCGCTGAAGCGCGTCGCCAACGGTCGCTATGCCGAGCAGCGCGCGCGCATCGTGCGCACCGGCGGCGCCGGGATGATCTGACCGGCGGAGACGCCCTAAGTCAGACGCGCCCGCGCCACCTCCACCACCGCCTCGGCGGTGATGCCGAAGTGGCGAAATAAGGCTTCCGGCGCCCCGGACGCGCCGAAGCCGGTCATGCCGACGAAGCCGCCCGTCTCGCCGATCCAGCGGTCCCAGCCGAAGCGCGTAGGTGCGGTGATCGACGAGATCGGGACCGAACGTGGCGGCGAGCTTGGCCTCGGCCACGGCCATGCCGACGGCGTTGGCGATGCCCTGCCCGAGGGGCCCGGTGGTCGCCTCGATGCCGAGCTCGGGGGCGATCTCCGGATGGCCGTGGGTGTGCGAGCCGAGCTCGCGGAAGCGCCGGATCCGCTCCATCGGCAGACCAGCATAGCCGGCGAGATGAAGCGCAGCATAGAGCAGCATCGAGCCGTGCCCGTTCGAGAGCACGAAGCGGTCGCGGTCCGGCCATTCCGGGTCGGCTGGGTTGCACTTCAGGTGACGTGTGAACAGCGCCACCGCGATCTCTGCACAGCCAAGCGGCGCGCCGGAATGCCCATCACCCGCCGGCTCGATGGCGTCGAGGGACAGGAAGCGGATCGCGTCGGCCATCCGGGCGGTGAGGGCTTCTCGAGTCTCCGGCATCGCGGTAGCTCGGGGCTCAGGCGTGCGTCAGGGTCTCCAAAGGGCTCAGCCCTTTGGCGGGGTATCGGGGCGGAGCCCTGATGGACCAGGCTGCTCGAGAGCAGGGCTTTGCCCTGGACCCACGAAAGGTCTCGGACCTTTCGAATCCGGGTTTTTCAGAGGAACCCGATCGAGAACCAGGGGACCAGGATGATGACGACGAGGCCGACGAGCAAGGCCAGGATGTAGCCGACGATCGGGCGCATGCCCGCGTCCGGGTGGATCCGGCTGATCGCGCAGGCGGCGTAGTAGCCGACCCCGAAGGGCGGGGCGAACAGGCCGATCCCCATCGCGAGGATCACCACCATCGCGTAGTGGACCTCGTGCACGCCGACCTGTCGGGCGATCGGGAACAGCAGCGGGCCGAACAGCACGATCGCCGGAATGCCCTCCAGCACCGAGCCGAGGATGATGAAGGCACCCGCCGACACGAACAGGAAGCCGACGGGGCCGCCCGGCAGGCTCTTCATCGCCACCGCGAGCGTCTGCGAGAAGCCCGATTGGGTCAGCGCCCAGGCCATTCCGGTGGCCGCGCCGATGATCAGCAGGATCGCCCCCGACAGCGTCGCGGTCATGACCAGCATCGGGTAGAGCCGCCGCCAGTCGAACTGGCGGTAGATCAGGAGCCCCGCCAGCACCGCGTAGACGATGCCGATGGTCGAGACCTCGGTGGCGGTGGCGATGCCCTCGACCACCGCGAAGCGGATCACGAACGGCAGCGCCAGGGCCGGCACCGCCACCAGCAGCGCCCGGCCGATCCCCTCCCCGGAGGGCCGGGCGACGTGGCTCAGATCCTCCCCGCGGTAGCGCCACCAGACCAGGGCGCAGAGCGTCACGGCCAGGACCAAGCCCGGCAGCAGCCCGCCGGTGAACAGCGCCGTGATCGACACGCCGGTGACCGAGCCGATGGTGATCAGCACGATCGAGGGCGGGATCGTCTCGGTCTGCGCGCCCGTGGTGGCCAGGAGCGCCACGAGGTCGCCCTCCTTGGCGCCCCGCGCCTTCATCTCGGGAAACAGCACCGGCGCCACGGCGGCCATGTCGGCGGCCTTCGAGCCGGAGATGCCCGAGACGAGGTACATCGCGCCGACCAGCACGTAGTGCAGGCCGCCGCGGACATGGCCCAAGAGCGAGGCCAGGAACCCGACCATGGCCCGGGCCATGCCGGTCATCTCGATCAGCAGGCCGAGGAACACGAACAACGGCACTGCGAGCAGGATGAGGTGGCTCATGCCCTCGTCCATGCGCCCGACCACCACCATCGACGGCGCGCCGGTGGTGAGGGTGATGTAGGCGTAGGTCGACAGCCCGAACGCGAAGGCGATCGGCACGCCGGAGAAGACCAGGGCGCCGACGCCGAGGACGAAGAACAGCAGCAGGTTGAGATTGCCGAGCCCCGCGAAGACGGGCTGGAGGGCGACGAGCCCGGCGGCGATGCCGCCGCCCATGGCGAGCGCCCCGACGGTGAGCCGCCAGTCGGCGGTCTCCAAGAGGCGGATCAGCGCGACGAGCAGCATCAGGCCGAAGCCGATCGGCAGGGCGGCGGCCCGCCAGGCGTTGTTGAGCTCCAGCGCGGGGGTCTGGACGAAGGTCTCCTCGCTGGCGAATTCGAAGGCCGGCTCCAGCACCAGCGCCACGAAGATCAGGCCGGCCACGAGGGCGACCGTTTCCAGGAAGGCGCGCATGCGCGGGCCGCACATCGCTACGATGGCGGTCATGCGCATGTGCTCGGCGCGGCGGAAGGCGACCACGGCCCCCAGCATGGCGAGCCACAGGAACAGGATCGCGGCCAGCTCGTCCGACCAGACCAGCGGCTCGCGGAAGACGTAGCGGCTGACCACGCCGCCGAACAGCACGGCGATCTCGGCCAGCACCAGCAGGGCTGCCGGGATCTCCACGAGGTAGCCCAGGGCCACGTCCAGCTTGCGCAGCCAGGTACGGGCACGCAGGGGCGGCCCTGCCAGCTCAAGCCCGGCCGCGCTCTCGACGGCCGCGATGTCGATTTGCATGGCGTCCGTTCCTTAGGTGAGCTTGCCGGATACGTCTTCGAGATACGCCCACGCCGCATCGCCGTACTTGGCCTTCCAGTCCCGGTAGAAGCTCGTCCGGCCCAGCGCGTCGCGGAAGCGGGCACGGTCCACATCGACGAAGGCGATGCCCTTGGCGGCAAGGCTCTCGCGCAGAGAGAGGCTGAGCGTCGCCACATCCGCGCGCTGGTCGGTGCCGGACCGGTCGAGCTCGCGCGAGACCGTCTGGCGCAGGTCCGCCGGCAGGCGCTGCCAGGCCTTCTTGTTGCCCAGGATCCAGTAGCCGTCCCAGACATGCCCAGTCAGGCTACAGGATTTCTGCACCTCGTAGAGCCGGGCCGTGGCCGTGATGGCGAGCGGGTTCTCCTGACCCTCGACCACCTTGGTCTGGAGCGAGGAATACAGCTCGTTGAAATTGATCGGCGCCGCGCCGGCATCGAGGGCCTTGAACAGCGAGGTCAGCATCGGCGCCGGCGGCACGCGGATCTTGAAGCCCTTCAGGTCCTCCGGCGTCCTGATCTCGCGGGTCGAGGAGGTGATCTGCCGGAAGCCGTTGTCCCAGACCTTCGAGACGGTGAGGATCGGCGTCTTGGCGATCTCGGCCCGGACGTAGTTGCCCAGCCCGCCATCCATCGCCGACCAGACCGCGTCGTAATCCTTGAACGCGAAGCCTGTGTTGGGCAGGCTCGTGGCCGGCACGAAGGTGGCGAGGATCGAGGTGGCGAGGTTGAAGAACTCGACGCTGCCGTTGCGCACCTGCGCCAGCAGGTCGGTGTCGGAGCCGAGCTGATTGGCCGGGAACAGCTTGATCTCCAGGCGCCCGCCGGTCGCCTCGCGGATCCGGTCGAGGGCCTCCTGCGCCCGGACGTTGACCGGGTGGGTCGGGTCCTGGCCGGTGGCGAGCTTGTAGGAGAACTCAGCCGCCTGTCCGCGCCGGGTCAGGATGCCGAAGACCGGCACGGCAGCCGCGCCGGCGAGCAGGCTGCGGCGGCTGAAACGAGTGTCGCGCATGATTTCACTCCCTGGGTCGTCCCGAGCCGCCCGATCCCCGCCGTTAGCCGGTCATGTGGATCGTACGTCCCTCCGTTATTCGGCCCCGGATACGGGTTCCGGTGCCGTTATCGTGCGTCTCACGCGCCGCTTCTTCTCCGGCGCGGATCATCCGGGCTCCGCGGCGCACGGACAAGCCGCGCCGGCCCGCAAGCCCCTACATTCAAGCCCCTACATTTACTTGCCGTTGAGCGCGCGATAGGCGCGCACGACCTGGCTGTCGTCGGCACCGCCGTCGCCCCGGCCCGAAGTCGAGACGAAGAGCTGATGGGCCAGCGCCGCCAGCGGCAGGGCCGCACCGGCGCTGCGGCCGGCCTCCAGCACGATGCCGAGATCCTTGACGAAGATGTCGACCGCGCTGGTCACCTCCGGCTCCACCTCCAGCATCCGGGGGCCGCGGTCGCGCAGCATCCAGCTCGCAGCCGAGGAGCCCGAGAGGATCTCCAGCACCACCGCGCAATCGACCCCGACCCGCCCGGCCAGGGCCATCGCCTCGGCGGCGGCCGCGATATGGACGCCGCACAGGAGCTGGTTCACCGCCTTGACGGTGGCGCCCTGTCCCGGCCGCTCGCCGACATGGAAGATCCGGTCGCCGAGCGCGTCGAGGATCGGGCGGATCGCCGCCAGCGTCGCGGCCGGGGCCGCGGCCATGATCGTGAGCTTGGCGGCCTTCGCCCCGACGACCCCCCCCGAGACCGGGGCATCCACGAACCGGCGGCCGGTGGCGCAGACGCGTGCCGCGATGGCCTCCACCGCCCCCGGCGGACATGTCGCCATCAGGACCACGATCCCGTCCGGGGCGAGGGCGTCGAGGGCGCCGCGCGCGAACAGCACCTCCTCGGCCTGGGCGGCGTTCACCACCATCAGCAGGAGCACGTCGGCGCCCTCGGCCGCCTGCGCCAGGGTCTCGGCCGGCGCCCCGCCCAGGGCCACGAGCGCCGCGCGGCTCTCCGCCCGGATGTCGTAGCCGCGCACGGAGAAACCCGCGGCGACGAGGTGGGCCGCCATCGGCAGGCCCATGGCGCCGAGGCCGACGAAGGCGAGGCGGCTCACAGCCATCCGCGGATGCTCCGCGCCATGGCGGCCGCCGAGATCCCATAGCGGTCGTGCAGCGTCGGCAGGGCGCCGGCATCCAGGAATTCGTCCGGGAGGCCGATCTGGCGGAAGCCGCGCGCGGGCATCGTGCCGTTGCGCATGAGCAGGCCCGCCACCGCCTCGCCGAGGCCGCCGATCACCGTATGGTTCTCGGCCACCACCACGAGCCGGCCGCCGCGCCGGGCCTCATGCAGGATCGTCGCCTCGTCCAGCGGCTTGATCGTCGGCACGTGCAGGACCGCCACGTCGATCCGGTCGTCGCGCAAAGCGTCGGCCACCTCCAGCGCCCGCATGGTCATCAGGCCGGAGGAGACGACCAGCACGTCGCGTCCGTCGCGGATCGTCTTGGCCTTGCCGAGCTCGAACGTGTAGCCGTACTCGTCGAGCGCCAGCGGGACGTTGCCGCGCAGGAGCCGCAGGTAGACCGGCCCCTTATGGGCGGCCATGGCTGGCACGACCTGCTCGATCTCGTGCGCGTCGCAAGGGTCGATGATCGTGAGGTTGGGCATGCCGCGGAAGATCGCGAGGTCTTCCGTCGCCTGGTGGCTCGGGCCGTAGCCGGTGGTCAGGCCGGGCAGGGCGCAGACGATCTTGACGTCGAGATTCTCCTCCGCGATCGCCAAGCAGATGAAGTCGTAGGCCCGGCGGGCGGCGAACACCGCGTAGGTGGTGGCGAACGGTGTGAAGCCTTCCCGGGCGAGCCCGGCCGCCGCGCTCATCAGGAGCTGCTCGGCCATCCCCATCTGGTAGAAGCGTTCGGGATGGGCCTGCGCGAAGATGTGCAGGTCGGTGTATTTCGACAGGTCCGCCGACAGGCCGACGATGTCGGGGCGCGTCTTGGCGAGCTCGACCAGGGCATGACCGAAGGGCGCGGGTTTGGTGCGCTGCCCGGGGGCAGCCAGCGAGGCGATCATCGCCGAGGTCTTGAGGCTGCCGCCCTCCCGCGGAGCGGGCTTCTCGTATTTCGAGCGTCTCACCGCACCCTCCCTTCGTCCAGGATCGCCAGCGCGCGCTGCCATTCATCCGGCTCGACGCGCAGGAAGTGGTTGCGCTCGCGCGCTTCCAGGAACGGCACGCCCTTGGCCATGCGCGTGTCGCAGATGATGATCCGGGGCTGCGGCCCCGGGTGGTTCCGGGCGGCGTCGAAGGCCGCCACCAGCGCGTCGATGTCGTTGCCGTCGACCCGCTGTACGAACCAGTTAAACGCCTCGAATTTCGGGGCCAGCGGTTCGAAGTTGAGCACCCCCGTGGAGGCGCCGTCGGCCTGCATGCCGTTCACGTCGACGAGGCCGATCAGGTTGTCGAGCTTGAACGAGCCCGCCGACATGGCGGCCTCCCAGGTCGAGCCCTCGTCGAGCTCACCGTCGGAGAACAAGTTGTAGACGAAGCTCTTCGAGCCCTTTCGCTTCAGCCCGAGGCACATGCCGACCGCGATCCCAAGCCCGTGGCCGAGCGACCCGCCGGTGATCTCCATGCCGGGCGTGTAGGCGGCCATGCCCGACATCGGCAGGCGGCTATCGTCGCCGCCATAGCTCGTCAGCTCGTCCTCCGGGATGATCTCCGCCTCGATCAGCGACGCGTAGAGGGCGATGGCGTAGTGGCCGATCGAGAGCAGGAACCGGTCGCGGCCCTCCCATTCGGGATCCTCGGGCCGGTAAGTCATGGCGTGGAAGTAGCTCACCGCCAGCACGTCGCTGATGCCGAGAGCCTGGGCGATGTAGCCCTGGCCCTGGACCTCGCCCATGCGCAGGGCGTGGCGGCGGATGCGGTAGGCGCGCTCGCTGAGCGGGACGTTGGACCCCGCGCGGGGCCGTTCGGTCGGCGGCCTATCGGTCGACATGGGACTCCCCCCTCAGTGGATCAGCATGCCGCCGTTCACGTCGATCACCGCGCCGGTGATGTACGCGGACAGGTCGGAGGCCAGGAACAGGCAGGCCTTGGCGACGTCGTCGGCCACCCCGAGGCGCCCCAGCGGGATGCCCTTGGCAATCTCGACCTTGAGCTCGGGGGTGAGCTTGCCGCCGGTGATGTCGGTCTGGATCAGGCCGGGCGTCACGGCATTCACCCGGATCCCGTCGGGGCCGAGTTCCCGGGCCATGGCCTTGGCGAGGCCGAGCACGCCGCCCTTGGCGGCGCTGTAATGCGGGCCGCCGAAGATGCCGCCGCCGCGCTGGGCGGAGACCGAGGACATGCACACGATCGCCCCCGAGCCCTGGCCGCGCATGCCCGGGATCACGGCCTGGCTCATGTAGAGCGTGCCGCGCAGGTTCACGTCGGTGACGGCGTCGTAGTTCTCCGGCGCGATGTCCATGATCTTGAGCGGCTGGGTGATGCCGGCATTATTGATCAGCACGTCGATGCGCCCGAGCCGGGCGGCGATCTCCTCGGCGGCCCGGTCACAGGCGGCCCGGTCGGTCACGTTGCAGGCGAGGCCGATATGGCCGGAGCCGATGTCGCGGGCGGCCTCCTCGGCCTGGCCGGCATCGAGGTCGAGCACGGCGATGCGGGCACCGGACTGCGCGAACAGGCGCGCCGTGGCCTTCCCGATGCCGCGGGCGGAGGCCGCCCCGGTGATCACGCAGACCCGATCGTTCAGAAGCATGGGACCCTCCCGGCGATCCGCGCGCGTGCGGCATCGAAGCCTGTCGTCGCGACGGAGGCTAGGGCCAGCCGGCGACCGCGATCCGGGGATCGACGGCTTTGCGGTGACGTTTCCTCGCGTCTTGTTCGTTGCGGCGACATTGGCCCGGGGCGGCCCGCGCGACAAACGCGAATCCTGCACCTGCAGGTGAATGGGATTCACCTGCCCTCGCGGTTCAGGCGAGTTCTGCGTCCAGCTCGATCGCGAGTTCCCGGGCGAGCCAGCGGGCGAAGACCCGCAGGGGCGCCCGGCGGCGGGCATCGGCCGGGCAGACGAAATGGTGGCCGATGTAGCTGATATCCTCCGCCCGCCCGGCGAGCGGTGCCACCAGCCGACCGGCGGCGATCTCCCGCTCGGCGAGTCGGGTGGATTCAAGGGCGACGCCCAGCCCATCGGCCGCCGCCGCCAGGGCCAAAAAGCTCCGGTCGAAGCGGATGGCGGCGGTGGGTGGCGCGGTAAGCCGGTTGCGCTCGAACCAATGGGTCCAGCGCACCTGCTTGTTGTCGCTCTGGATCAGGGTCTGCGCGAACAGGTCGGCGGGGCCGGCGATCCGGGCGGCGCGCTCGGGATCGCAGAGCGGCGTTACCGTCTCACGCCCGAGCGACATGCGCACCAGCCCCTCGCCCCGGGGCGGGCCGTAGACGATGTCGGCGTCGAACTCGTCGGTGATGAAGCGGGCATAGTCCATGCCGGCAGCCAGCCGCACCTCGAAGCCCGGATGCTCTCTGAGGAAGCGCGCCAGCCTTGGCGCGAGCCACTGCGCCGCGAAGCTCGGTGCGCAGTGCAGCCGCAGCAATTGCGGCCCGCGATTGGCCACGAGGTCGAGGCCGCGATTCAATTCGGCGAAGGCGCGCCCGACATGATCGCACAGAGCCTCGCCGGCCGGGGTCGGGGCGATGCCCTGCCCGTTCCGCTCGAACAGGGCGACGCCGAGAATTTCCTCCATCTTGCGCACGGCGTGGCTGACCGCGCTCGGCGACAGGTTCAGCTCGCCGGCCGCCGCCTTGAACGAGCGTCGCCGCGCTGCAGCCTCGAAGATCCGGACGGCGGAAAGGGGAACGGGCGGACGCATCCGCGGCAGGATGGGCCGGGGTTATCGGTACTGGCAATGGCCGCGAAGCACGTCCGGCGCGCGGACGACCTATCTCAGGCTGCCAAGGCCGTGCTTCCGTCCCGGCCGTGCGCCTGATCCATGACCTCGCCGATCCGCTCGCCCACGGCGATCGCGATCTCCGCCGAGGCCGCGCCTTCCGAGCCCTGCTGGCAGATCCGGGTGAGGACGTCGGTGACGCGCTGTTCCATGACGGCGAGGATGGCCGCGGCGGCCGCAGGCTGCGCGCCCCGGAGCACCGCCGCGAGATCGCAATAAGCGTCCTGGAGGAGCCGCAGCGTCAGGCGCTCGACCGCCTGCTCGTCTTCCGCCTTCAAGGTCCGCATGCCACGCCTCCCTCGGGTCGCTGGCTGCAACGTGGGGCGGACATGTTAACAGTGCGTAAAAAGACCGCGCCGAGAGCCCCGATCGGCTAACCATGACGCCGCGCGGCAACCCGAGATCAACAGCCGGAGCAGATGCCGCTCGCGGCGTCCCGACCGCCCTTCAGCAAGCGGTCCATTGCCGCCTCCCGGTCGTAGGTCCGGGGCGCGACACCTGCCGATACCGCCCCGTCCGCGGATGCGAGAACCGGCGGCTTCAGGAGATCGCCGGGGCGCAGCGCCTCCCAGGTCATGCGGCTGCGCCGGGACGTGTCCAGGGCCGCGTTCGGGTTCAGGCCGTGGGGCTCGACCGTGGCGGCCGGGACCTTCAGGGTCCCGGGAATGACGATGCGCGGCAGGTCGACGACCGATGCGACCGGCACCTCCGGAACCGTGGATACCGGCGTCGCCGGGGCGGATGAAGCGGTGCGCGGCAATGCACTGTAGGCAGTCGGAACGTTCGGCAGACGCGAGCACGCCCCCGCCAGCAACACCAAACCTAAAGTCGCGATCCGCGGCACAGAGATCATGATCGCCCCGATGCGAGACGCGGCTCGCATCGCAGGCCGCAATCCCTTTGCATTATCGAATAATTAAGCGACTGTCCAATGAACCGCCATCGTCATGACCCACGAACAGGATTCAAATACTTGCCACCACCGGGAAACAGCACAATGATCTTGCGCCGATCAACCGCGGACGACGAAAGCATCGCCGGCTCGGCCGGCCTAAAACCGCACCGGCAGCATACGTATTGAGTACCGAAGTCTCAAGAAAACGGTTTGCTCGCCCGCACCCACAGGGCAACAAGACGCTTGGCGGCCTTGGGCTGTCGCCGAGATGGGTCATGAAGCGCGTTGCACACTCCTTAACGGCGGCACTTGCTGCATTCGCCATCGGGTTGCCGTCCATAAGCGCGGCCTTTCCCGCCCGCCGGGACATGGAACAGCCCAAGCCGGCTTCCGATCGGAGCGCGCTCATCGCCGAGCGTCAGCAGCGGACTTGGCAACAACTGTCAGGATCGATCTGTACGGGTTGCATCACCGCGGCCAACCGTGTCGCAACGGTCAGCTACGACAAGCCAAGCCTGATCCAGTTGGCGCAGCTGGCCCCGCGCGTGCAGACGGCGACGCGCCGCCCCCGGGCCAAAATGCGCCTCGCCCAGCTGCGCAAGCGCTACGCCCGGCTCCACCGGCACGACCGCCGCAGGCTCGCCCTGCGAGCGCATCCCGTCCGGCTGGCGAAGCGCCTGCCCCCGCGCAGGCTCGCGCAGCTCTACACGCCGCCGGTCGCCTGGACGGTCGGGTCGATGCCGGTCGCGTACCCGCTGCCCGAACCGCCCGGCGAGCGCCCGTGGGTGCCGCAGGATGACAACCGGTGGCACGCGACGATCCTGCCGGCGTCATCGCTGCGCCCGCGGCGCTCCTGACACGCCGCCAAGCGGGCCATCATCAAGCGCTGGGATCAGGGGCCTAAAACGCCGCACGGCAGACGGGGAGGGGGATTGAACCCCGCCGCCCGCATCACGTTGTGCCGGCGGAGCCTCCTATGATCGTCATCCGCCTCATCGCCGCCGGCCTCGCCGTCGCACTTAGCCTCAACGCCGCGCGGGCGATGGATGGGTATCTGACGGGCAGCATCGCCCGGCCCGCCACGGCTGAATCGGTCCAGGATGTTGCGGCCCTCGCCGACGCACGACCAGCCGCGGTAACGCTTCCCGAGCAGAGCGTAACCACCACGAACCCGGCGCCGAAAGCATTGCCGCCGCTGAAGCCTCTGCCGAAATGGGATCCTCGGGTCTGCGTAGGCTGTTAGCGACGCGGAGGCTGGCTCGTAGCAAGGACGCCGTCGAGCCTGAGCCGTGATGCTCCGCCCTGATGCATCAGGTCGCTGCCCCGGGTCGGAACCGTCCGTGCTCCGGACGCGTCGACTTCACGACCCCATCAACCGTTAGAGTCCGATCATGCGCGCCCTCCTCCTCGCCACCGCCTGCCTATCCGCAATCGGCGCGACGCCCGTCCTGGCTCAGGTGCAACAGGGCAATCCCAACGCCGCGAACCAGTCCATGGAGTACAACAGCCAGATGCGCTCCTTGCGGCAGGAGCAGACCACGCAGGGCAACACCCTCCAAATGAACATCGAGCGGAACCAGGCCGCAACGCCCGCTCCCAATACCGGGCCGAACACTATCGGCCCGATCGGCGGCGGCACCGGCGTCAGCCGCTAAGCCGGCGGACTGCCCGAACGGTCGAAGGATCGCGCTTACTGCTCGGGCAAACCGGGTCGGTTGCTCCGAACCGGCAATGCCCGTCCGCCCCAAGCTATGTGATGTCGATGACGATGCCGACGGAGGTCGTCGCATCACCCTGGGTATCGAAGAAGGTTCGCCCGCGGCACAGCGCGCAGCGAACACCGTGCTGCTTAGAGCGAACACGGTGCTCGCGTACCGTTTCGCCGAGCCCCTTCAAACCATGATGGATCTGGCTTCGAAGCCAGACCACGTCGTCGTAGACCCCCGCTAAAGCCTCATCGGGCGCGAGGTCTCGCCCTGCAAGTGCAGCCTCGCCGGCAAGGAGTTCCGCCGCGCCACGGCTGTACCGAGCGACCCTAGGACGGTGATCCCATTCTCAGGGTTCAACCACACCAGCCGTAGCGACGCATGGTCCGATCGCGGCTCGTCGCCCTCGTCGTCATCGCCACCGTCTGCCATGCCGCCCCCTCGGTCCGCATTAGAACATAGGCCTAGGCGCAACTCCCGGTAGTGAAGCTACCAAAAATGAACCCGATCAGTCCTATCAGGTATGGCGTTGTTGCAGCCTCTGAAGACGCCGATCAGGCTCCCTTGCACCGAGAAGTCCAGCTCTGGCAGCGTCGAATATCTACAACCCGCGGCGGAGCTCGGCCTTATGCTACCCTACCGACATAGTTTTATGTCCGGGTCTCAGGCCTCGGTGTCCCAAGCAACTGCTGCTCACAGCAGCAACAATTGGTTAACCATAACGTCCCAGGTTGCTCCCAGCGATCGGCTGTGTAGCCGGGCGCCGGAAGAGCAGCACTGCCTTCGGGATGACACGGTGCGGCCTCGTCGGCGCAGTCGCATCAAGCCCGCCACTGGAAAACCAGGGCGGGCCTGCTCGTTTTGGACCTTGATTGATTAGCGCTGCGGTGCACCATGGCGTGTCGTCTTGAGGGACACCCACCGGCTCGGTCCAAATCCCCCCCTCACACGGAACGGGTCGGGGGCCTCAGACACGGAGCAATCCCGCTTCTGGCCGCATGGCCTGCCGACAGCTCGTGGCGTAGCTCGGCCGGAGGTCATCCGGTCTCGCCCCCACCCTGATCCCGAACCCCGTCGACATGTGGTACGGCGCCATTGAGAATATCTCCGAGCGCGCATCGCCATGTCGCTACCTAACGCCAGCGCAGTGAGCCGCGATGCGGGAGGCAGCGCTCGACTTCGGCGTCCGGTTCGGCGCCGAGGCCCACGCCTTGGGCCGGACGTCGCCTCATCTCTTCGGCGTCCACCCCGAGCACGGCACGCTCCAGGTCGACTACTGCGGTGCGCTGATGGTCGCCGGGAAGAAGGTGCAGGCGGTCGAGGGGAATCGGATCGTGTTCGAGCGGACCGCCGGTTACCGGAACACGCCAGGCAAAGTGTGGGGCCCGCCGATCTGGGAGTTCAAGACGAAGGGCGGCTAATCCCGCACTTCGCTCGGTCCGAGCTCCGCGATCACCGCCGGCCCGGCCGCTGTTAGGAACCACGCCGGCTGCGATCGCCCGGGCCCACGCACGTGCCGCTTCTGAACCAGCCCCATCTCGGCCAGCATCAGCATGTAGGTCGGATAAGCTCTATGCCGGAGGCCCTGCGGATGGGCCGCGCAGGCCCAGAGCGCCCGCAAGGCGCGGCCTCGGATCGGGGCGCGTACGGTTTTCGGTCGGCATCCGGTCAGCGGCCCTCGACGAACAAGAGCAGTGTGCCGGACACGATCAGCATGGTCCCGAAGGTGATGGCCGCCACGACGTTGCGCCTGTCGATCTTCCGGTTATCGCGAGTAGTCATCACAAGCCTGACGACCAAATAGCCGCCATCGGCGCCAGCGACGATGACGGCAGCAAACAGGATCCAGCCGGTAAGGGTCTGAGGCATCGCGATTACTGCAGCCGGCCGACCCCGGAGTTCAGGCAGAGGCGGATGGCCAGGGCCAAGAGACCGCCAGCGGTGAGCCAGGTGCCGCCGGCGACGCGCCAGTTCTCGAAATCGACGTCCGGCTCCACCGTGTGGCCGCGGGACGTGAGCACCGTTACGGCCACAGCGATAAGATCTTCCTCGAACATGCGGCTACGCGGACGCCGCGCTTAGCTCGACAGCCTTCGGGCAAGGGTACGACCGATGCTTGTCAGCAGCAGTTCGGAGAGGCTCCGGAGGTCGACGTGATCACCCGCCTTCAATGCCGTGTGCGCCTCGATGCAGCGATCGGCTGCCACAAGCAGCGGATCCTCGCCTCCCTGAGCGAACAAGGCGGCTGGGACGTTCGAACTACGGTGACCGACCGTGGTATCGATGTAGGCACCGAGGCCCTGCATCCGGCCGTCCTCAATATGCGAGATAGTACCTCGGTTGAGGATCCAGCGTACAGCGCCTGCTTCGCCCAGCACCCGAAACTCGGCCGAGAACGATCCGCCGGTCCGGCGCACTTGGCGGATCTGCCTGAACAACCAGTCCCGGTCGTCGGGGTGTATGCGTCCAAGTGCAGCTTCAAGGGGGAGCGGCTGGCCGGCGAGGCCGGGGTTGCCAGCCATCACAGCCGCTGCCCCTTCATCCAGCACGGAGCGGCCTGCGGCGACATCTGTGTTCCAGATCCCGATCAGTCCGGCGGCATGCAAAGCTGGAACCGCTGCGGTGAGAGCTACCATCCGACCGTCCCCGATACGTCCATCGTAATCTTCTTACGACGAACCGGGCACGAATGTTTCATTCGGTATGCGTGATTACGCGGATGCGACGTTCATCCGGCGAAGCGCCTCGGTAAGGCGCTCCTCGTCGGACTGATCAGGCATGTCGGCGACCACCGTCTCGACCATCGTGCGCACGGTCAACTCATCGAGACCGAGGCCACGGGTGAACCCGTCCAGGCGTCGCGTCAGGCTTTGGAACACCGCACGCTTGTGCATGGCCCCCAAATCAAGTCCTTCGATCGCTGGTCCCACCATTTGACGCTACTGCGTTCTTCAACCGATCCCCGTTGGGCCGTCGATCACACGGCGTATCCTCCGAGCGAGTTCCAAGCGCTTGTACGGCTTGTTGATAACCTCGAACTCGGTGCCGCCCGCGTCTGTGCGCTCCAGCGATGCTTCAGCGTAGCCGGTGGTCAGCAGCACCTTGATCTTGGGTTGCCGCTCGCGGGCGGCGCGAGCCAGCATCACGCCGTTCATGCCGCCGGGCATGATCAGGTCGGTAAACAGAAGATCGATCCGGCCCTCGTCATCGAGGATCTCGATCGCTGCCTTAGGCCCATCCGCGATGATGACCTTGTAGCCGAAGTCCTCAAGGATGGTACCGGCGGTAGCCGCCACATCGAGACGGTCATCGACGACCAGGACCGTCTCCGTACCGTGCCGGTCCGCAGCACGTTGCGAGGCTTTCCGGTCATCCTCGATCTTCTGGTCGGTGGCGGGAAACAGTAGGCGCACCGTCGTGCCATGACCAACCTCGGAGATGATCTTGACTGAACCGCCGGACTGTTTCGCAAACCCGTAGACCATCGCGAGGCCGAGCCCGGTGCCTTTGCCCTCAGCCTTCGTGGTGAAGAACGGTTCCATCACCCGCGCCAGGATCTCGGGGGGCATGCCCGCCCCTGTGTCGGTGACAGAGACGACCACGTAGGCACCCGGCCCCACCGTCTTGAACAACGCGCTGTCCTCGTCCTCAACGAGGAGGTTCTCTGTCTTGACGGTGACGGTGCCGCCGCCCGGCATGGCATCACGAGCATTGATAAGCACGTTCAGCAGCGCGACCTCGGCCTGGGTCGGATCGATGCGTGTATTCCAGAGGTCCTCTGCGGGCACCAGACGCATCTCAACATGCTCGCCGAGCGTGCGCTCGGCCATCTCGCTCATGTTCTGCACGAGGCCATTCAGGTTCAGGAGGCGCCCCTCCAAGCGCTGCTTGCGCGAGAAGGCGAGAAGCTGATGGGTCAGCTTGGCAGCACGCTCACTGGCATCGCGCACGGCCTCACCGGCTCTGCGAAGCCGACTGACATCGATGGTGGGATGGTCGATCAGCGCCAGCATCACCTCGTTGTGTCCTGAGATCACCTGGAGCAGGTTGTTGAAGTCGTGAGCGATGCCGCCGGTAAGCTGGCCCAGGCTCTCCATTTTCTGGGCCTGATGAAGTGACTCTTCGGCGTCCCGTCGCCGGGATACGTCTAGCTGGGAGCCAAAGAAGTACACGAGGTCGCCCGACCGGTTGAACACCGGGCTGACGAACAGGGCGTTCCAGAACGAGGAGCCGTCCTTGCGGTAGTTCAGGATTTCGGTCGAGAACTCGCGCTGCTCGGCGATGGCGGAGCGGATCTCGGCGACCGTATCCCGGTCGGTCTCCCGCCCTTGAAGGAATCGGCAGTTCGTACCGATCAACTCCGCACGCGTATAGCTAGTCATGCGCTCGAAGGCGCGGTTGACGAAGATGATTGGGTTGTCCGGCTGGTGCGGATCGGTGACGATCATCGGCATGCGTGTCGTCTCGACGGCAGCGAAGAAGATGTCGTGGTGCTGATCGACAACACCCTCCGGGCCGCTCCCGCTGACTGGCGTGTGGGGGCCGCGGATCGCAGGCTTCTCAGGGGTCGTTACCATCGGCTGCGCTTCAAGACAGATCAGGGCCGAACCGGACCGGACCGTGGGTACGACAGGCCAAATCAGCGGCCGTGCATTCAGAGACCGGAGAGTGCCTATCATGCAGCGCCGTAGAGCGCCTGGGGGCTATGCGGCTACCTGCGGTCGCAGTTCCCCAACGGGTGATCTCCCCTAACGGCGATCCGAAAGAACCCAAGACTCTCTCGCCGCGCTGATCGTATCGTCTCGCGGATAAGTAGCGCGGGCTCGCTCTTGAGCTTCACACCGCCGGTGACGATTTTGGCAACCTACGGCCTCACGGGGGTAGTACCCCGACGCCTCCCCTACGCCGCCGCGATCAGCAGCCAGTTGCGTGCTCTCACTAGGCGTTCCTCGTCCGGGCACATCGGCATCTCGACGATGACGCGCTCTACGATGTGCTGGACCGTCGCTTCGTCTACCCCGAGACCTTGCGCGAAGCCGAACAGCTGAAGCATCAGCCGGGCAACGACAACGCCGTGAGCGTCATCTGGCTCACCGCTCATCCCTGGACCGGGAAGCCCATGATGACAGCGGTCATGACCATCGTGCGGCGTAGACCTGGCGCGGTGCCCTCCTCCGCCAGCACCTTCCTGGCCTGGGGGTGCATCTCGATTGCTTTGGCGACATCGACCCGGTGGCCAGACTCAAAGACGAACGGCTCTGCGTCCTCGTCCTTGAGGTAGGCATCCGTTGCAGCTTCGGTCTCGTCGTCCGTCACCTCGGACTTGCGGCGCAGGTCGCCGACGCTGGGGATCTCTCTGGCCATTCAGGTCGGTAGCGCGGTGCGACGAATGCGTCGAGCGTTTCAACCACCGTATCGATCAAGGCTCGTCGCATCACATATCGAAAACCTCAGCTCACCGGGCACGAGGTGTGTGCCTAACAGGATTGTGAGCAATCGAAACGTGCGCTTGGCGTCGGGTCATGCATCGTGTTCCGAATGCGATCCTTGAAGAATTTAGAACAAGCGATCCTCAAGGTGCTGACAGACCATGCTGTCAGCACCAGCGTGATCAAATACCGGGCTGGCGTACCGTTGAGCCAGCGCAATGGCCCGACGCTGGCGGCCTGCCTTGAATTAGAACGCCGAGGTCTAGCTTTGAGTGTCGGCTCCGGCTTGTCCCAGAGATGGAGCCTTCCCGACAGTGGGATTGCCCCGTTTCTGTGGACGGTTAGAGGGCTTGGCTGAAGAGGGGCTCGGGTAACGGGTCCGGCTGGGTTTCCTGCTCGTAGACGACGGGGGAGCGGTATCCAAGCGCCGAGTGCCGGCGCTGCGGATTGTAGAAGCCCTCGATGTAGCTGAGCAGGCCATCCGTGCCTCGGCCTGCGAGCGGAAGCGACGACGTGCGAGCAGTTCGCATTCGAGGGTCGAGAAGAAGCTCTCGGCCATGGCGTTGTCGTAGGCATCGCCGACCGAGCCCATTGAGGGTCGCACGCCCGCTTCCTGACAGCGGCTGCCGAAGGCTAGCGACGTGTATTGTGAACCCTGATCCGAATGACGGATCACGTCGCGGGGCCTGCGCTGGGTGACGGCCATCTCCAGGGCGTCCAGGACAAGCTCCGACCGGAGGTGATTGGCCATCGCCCAGCCGACAATCCGGCGGCTGAAGGCGTCGAGTACGACGGCGAGGTAGAAGAAGCCGGCAGCAGTCGGCACATAGGTGATATCCGCCACCCACAGTTGGTTCGGGGCGGCGGCGGCGAAGTTGCGGTCGACGAGATCGGGAGCCGGACGCACCTCCCGGTCCCGGCGCGTCGTGATGGGGCCACCGGGCCGATGGCTGGCCCCGACGAAGCCGGCCTCGCGCATCAGCTGGGCAATGGCGGGCACCCATTGCACATGTGCAATGGGACCCGTGTTTGCGGGATGCCGCTCGCCCTGCTCGCGCAGGTCGGCGTGGACGCGTGGCGCGCCATAGGTCTCGTGCGAGCTGAGATGGACGGTGCGGATCCGCTTCAGCAGGGCAACGTCCGCCACACGTCGCGCCGAGGGCTGCCGGTCGGCCCAGGCATAATACCCGGCCTTCAACACGCCGAGGGTGTGCGCCATCACCGTGATCGGGAAGTCGGCCTGGTTGGCGCTCATGAACCGGAAGACCCCAAGGGCAGAACTCCAGTCTCCCGCGCAAACTGGGCTGTCGCGCGAGAGAGGATATCGCGCTCCAGCCTCAACTGTCGGTTCTCACGCCGTAGCCGGATGAGTTCGTCGCGCTCGACCGTCGTCAGGCCGGGATCGGCACCCGGGAGCTTCTCCTCCCGACGCCCCTCGATACAATCGACCTCGGCGACCCAGTTCCGAATGGTCTGGCCCTAGGGTTCGAACTCGCGAGCCAAATCGGTGGGATCACGGCCGGCGCGGACCAGATCGACCATCTACCGGTGGAACTCGGCGGGGTATGCGGGACAGGTCTTGGGCATCGGACGAACACCTCACGCAAAAGCGGTCTCAATGTCCATCAAACCGGGGCAATCCCAATCCCACGTTAGAACCGTGCAACCAGCGCAACGCCCCCAATCATCATGGTACCGCCCAGTATTCGCCAAAGGCTGACTTCGTGGACCTTGAAACCGACGAGGCCGAAATTGTCGAGAAGGATCGACGTGACGACACCCGCCGTGACAAGCAACCCAAGGAAGGTCGCTGCTCCGACCTTCTTGGATACGTAGAGCTGGGCAAGTGCCAGGACCGCGCTCAGCACTCCCCCGTACCAAGCCCACCAGGGAACCTGCGCCAGACGGTCCATTCCTGGCCATCCGTACTGTCCGGTCACCAGCATCACCACTGCAAACGTGGCAATGCCGATGATTAGGCTGATGATGCCCGCCAGCAGTGGCCGCCCGAGCGACTTCGCGAGGCCAGCGTTCTGGCCAGGTTCGATTGCGCTGGCGATGCCCGCCAGCAGCACGAACCCATAGAGAAGAAGCATGTCGTGATCCTGCTAGACGCAAGGCGTTCGGAGCATTGGCCGTGGCTGTCAAAACAACGCCACGAGGGCGACGCCGGTAATCATCAGAACCCCGCCAACGACCCGCCAGCGGCTGGCGCGATGCCGATCGAAGCCCACGAGACCATAATGGTCGAGGATGATCGAGCCGATGACGCCCGCCGTGACGACGCAGCCCAGGAACGGCGCAGCGCCGAGCTTCTCGGAGACGTAGAGCTGCGCCAGAACGATCGCAGCTCCTAAAATGCCGCCGGGCCAAGCCCACCACGGGACCCTCGACGTGGCATCGACCGCGGGTTTGCCCCAGAGGCGGACAACGGGCATCACGGCGAGGAGGCAGACGACCGATAAGCCGAAGCAGAACAGACCTGCCAGCATGGGTTGTCCCGTGGCCTTCGCCAGGGTGGCGTTCTGCCCAGGCTCGATGGCGTTGGCGACGCCGGCCAAGAGGGCGATGGCGTAGAGGTACCACATGGGCGGCCTAAGCTATCTCTGCGCCCACCCCGCGCTGAACGGGGCCGCGAGACGGGTCCATTGCCAAACACAGCAGCGCGACAGTTGACTGCATCACATTGGCGCCCTGGCCCAGGGACAGATCGCCCCAGGGGATTTCCCAGGTGTCAGCTGCACGGGCCGACTCCATCTATCCGGGTGAAAACCAGGCCGACCTTGATCTTTGTTATTTCGGGAGGGATCGTTGGGCGCAGGCCCCATAGCAACCTTGCCCGGCAAGGCCGATAGCAGCGAGAAGCTTGGACGGAACGAGCAGACAACTTGATGCACATCAGCGGATTGGACTGTCTAGCGACCATACGTTTCGAAAAAATACGGCCTTCCAAGAGCCTTATTTGAGTATTCTGCATCATATAACTAAAAATGACATTCTGCCGGAACTTGATACCGCCCACGTTGGCGTCTCATTGCGAGACATCCTCGATAATACCTAGACAGTCGGAGACATCACTTAGAGCCCGTCCGATAACGATCCGAGGCGGGGTTGAGGGGCCGGGATGGCGATGATTCCAGGCGGGTTGCTGAAGCCTAACCTGGAAGCGCCATGTGGACCCCGACCACCCGGCGGCAGCATAGCCGCGCATGCCTTCGCTATGAAACCGACCTGACCGATGCCGAGTGGGCGGTGATCGAGCCGCTGATGCCGAGGCCTGAGCCACGCGGGCGGCCTCCGGTCTGGACGCCGCGGGAGATCTTGAACGCGATCGTCTCAGTCCTGCGCGGCGGCATCGCATGGCCGCTGACCCCCAAGGATCTGCCGCCGCGATCGACCACGTTCGGCTCCTTCAGCCGCTGGCGCGACGCAGGGCTGTTTGGCCGGATCAATCACCACCTCGTCATGGCTGATCGCGAGCGTGTCAGACGCGAAGCCTCGCCGTCCGCCGCAGTGCTCGACAGCCAGACAGTCAAAACCACGGAGAGCGGCGGGCCGCGCGGCTACGACGCCGGTAAGAAGGTCAAAGGCCGCAAGCGCCAAGCGCTGGTCGATACGGACGGGCGTGCGCTCGTCCTCGATCCGCAGCCTGCCGACGTGCGGGACCGGGACGGAGCCGTGCCGGTCCTGCACGTGTCACGCCGAAGCTGCCCGTTCATTACCAAGGCCTCCGCCGACGCCGGCTATGCTGGCGACAAGGTAGCGAGCGCAACGATCATCGCCGTCGAGATCGTGCGCAAGCCGCCGGATCTGGTCGGCTTCGCTGTGCATCCGCGCCGGTGGGTCGTTGAGCGGTTCTTCGCCTGGATCAGTCGCAACCGGCGCCTCTGGAAGGACCCGGAAGCGACCCTCGCCTCTGCCAAAGCCTTCCTCTACGCCGCAGCCGTCATGATTTCGTCAGACGTCTCGCCCGATCACCATGACTTCTCGGACGGACTCTGAGACGACAACCTGTTCTGAACGGAGTTGGGCCGCTCCGCGGACCGGCTGGTCTGCGGATCCGATGCTGCTTGGTGATCGACGACACAACCGAGCCATTTAATCTGAGCAATCATCATCCTTCAAGCAGACGCGGCTGGATAGGTCGATGGGTGCTTTGGGGGCGAGTGTCTCGCCCCGGGGCTGCCGCTCAATACCTCGAAGAACGGAGCAGTCGGTTATCGGTGCTCATCTGACCAAGCTATTCGCGGACGGACCGATAGCTCGCCATCGCGTCGGGTTCCGGGGTACGAATGAGCCAGTCCCGCCTCGCGGGATTGCCTTGGCGGTCATCGACTACTCTAAGTCTTTCGCGCCTGCCTCACGCACGGGATAACTGAATGAGACGCTCATGACACAGCGAGGATGCTCGCTATCAACGCCACGCCGATCGCGAGCCAGGCCGCATAGTCGCCGATCAGTCCGCTGTGCAGCAGCTCGAGAGCGCGCGTTGGCACCGATTGTGTGGCGCGGAGCGGGCGGATGACGAGCTTCGGCAACCGCGTCCGAAACAGGCCGTAGCCGGCCCCCGCCAGGGCCAGCGCAACGGAGATCCAAGTCAGCCATGCCGGCCCCTCGGCCTTCGCTGACACGGAAGGCTGATGCATGAAGGCCGAGGCAGCTTCCGGCGTCGCGTTGGCGATCAGGCTTGCCGGCAATCCGACATCAAAGGCTAACAGGACGCAGCACGGTCCTAGCATCACCCACAGCGGACGGTTGGCCTTCTCGCGCTCGTCCTCGCTCGGCGCCCCGCCCTCGTCGCCGGGATCGGGCCCGAGTCCGAGAAAGATGCGGCCTGTCGCCCGTAGAACGGCTGCCCCCGTCAGCCCCGCGCCGATGGCGCCAGCGGCGAGCGCGATCCAGCGCTCTTGGTGCCAAAGCGCGCCCTGGACGAGACGCGTACCTTGGTCGAGGACGCCGATCGGCAGGCCGCATAGCAGGAGGCCGGCCAGAGCCATCGCGAATCCGGCTGGCCCGATCCCACGTCCGAGGCCCCGCAGAGCAATCTCGTCGATACTGGCCCGGGTTGCCAGCAGGATGCCGGCAATCATGAACAACGCGCCTTTTACCAGACCGTGACCCACGACGTAGACCAGCATCCCTCCTGTGCCAGCCGGCGAAAGGGCTCCCAGGGCGGTGAGCATGATCCCGGCATGCGAGATCGTCGAAAAGGCCAGCATTCGCTTCATGTGGCGTTGCAGCAGCGCCATCCAGCCGCCGAGGATGGCGGTGATGCTGCCTAACCCCTCGAGAAGAGTTGGTAGAGCATGCTGGACTTGGTCGGAGCCGGCGAAAACAACGGCGCTCACCTTCGCGAGGCCGAAGAGTCCTAATGACACCATCGCGCCAGAGAAGATCACTGAAACCGGGCTCGGCGCCACCGCGTGAGCGTCCGCAAGCCAGAACTGGAACGGTACGATCGCGCCTTTGATCATCAGAGCGGTCGCCACTAGGCAGAAAGCCCCGGCCACTACCGGATCCCGACCGCCGCGTCCCACCGCAGATGCGATGCCTTCAAAGTCAAGGCTGCCGGTCTGGGCGTAAATCAACCCGATGCCGCCGAGCATCAAGAAGCCGGCGAGGCTGTTGATGACGGTGAAATTGATCGCACCCGAGAGGGCGGATTTCTCCAGATGGTAGGCGGTGAGTGCAAAGGCAGCGACGCTCATCACCTCGAACCACACGAACAGGTTGAACATGTCGCGGGTGAAACAGAACCCGATCATGGCGGCCAGGAACAGCAGCATCAGGATGTGAAAGTGACCGTGGGTCCGGTCGAAAAAGCCCCACGCGAAGATGAAGGTTAATACGTAGAGCACGCCGATGAAGGCCGCGATCCAGCCGCTAGCCGCGTCCACGCCGAAGCCAATTCCGAGATGGACGCCGTCACGCGGCTCCCAGCCGCCGAACCAGTAGACCAGGGGACCGTCGGCAGCGTGAACAGCGATCATGCCGGACAGAATCGCGACGCTGAGCGCGGCGAGCGTCGCCAGGATGTCGGGCAGCCGGCCGGGCAGCAGGTGGGCGGTCGCCAGCATCACCGCGCAGAAGACCAGCGGGATGGCGACCGGCAGGGGGAGAAGCGCGGAGGGCCCGAGGGTCACAAGACTGTCCGCTTACCGTCGTGTCCGCGGTCCGATCCCTCGGCGCGGTCGGAGCCCTGCCGGGCGCGCATGGGGCGGAGCTTCTCTGGGTCGAGGCTACCGCTACGCTTGTACACTTGGATCGTCAGCACGAGGAGCAGGGCTGTTAGGGTCGCGCCGACCACGATGTCGGTGAGCACCAGCGCCTGCATGACCGGATCGACGGCTGGCGTGCCCGGAGGGTGATCGTAGAAGATCGGCGCGATGCTGCCCCAGCGGTAGCCGAGGCCGAGCAGCAGCACGTAGGTCGCCGACTGGCAGACGCCGAGGCAACCCACGAGGTGGATTAAGTTCCGGCTCGTGGCGATGCCATAGAGGCCTGCGCCGAACAGCCACACAGCGACGGCATAAGGCAGGATGTTCGAGACCACACTCACGCGGATTCCTCTCCGGGCTCGTCGAGCTCGTCCGCTTCGCGGGTCTCTTCCATGAATTCCAGGAAGAGCTGAGTGAAGCCCCCCGCCACCGCTAAGGCGACGCCGAGATTCTCGACGAGCATCAGGCCGCCCGACATCAGGTCGCGGAAGGTACCGAGCGGCATTATGTTCTGCATGAAGGCGGCACCGGTCAGCATCGGTGCCAACCCACACAGGGTGAAGAGCAGGGCGCCCCCGCCCTCCAGCCCATCGAGCCAGTGGCTGCGCACCGCGTCGCGCCAGCCAGCATAGCCCTCGCCGAGGTAGATTATCAGCGTCCCGGATGCGAGGATCACGCCGCCCTGGAAGCCCCCGCCTGGGGTAACGGTCGCGTGCACTACCACATACAAGCCGAACAGGGCCGTGAGCGGGCCCGCGATCCGGCACACGAGCACCACGGCCTCGGAGCGCGGTATTACCGCACGTCCAGGCCGGCGCAGGGCACGCTCGGTGTTGCCCTCGCCGCGGCGGCCACGCAACAGCACCACCGTCCCGGTGATGGCGGCGAGCAGCATGAACTCCTCGCCCAGAGTGTCGAGCCCGCGCAGATCGAAGTTGATCGCGCTGACCATGTTGGCGACGTGCCGCGCCTCTGGCGTGATTGCGTTGATGCGTTCGCCGTACTGGGCGATCGTGGCACCGAAGGGCGGCAGTCCGGTGATCACCGCTGCGGCGCCCGGGAGCAGGACTACGCCGGCCAGGGCGAGCAATGCGACGCGAATACGCGGTGTCACGACTCCTTCCCGGGTAGCTGATTGCGTACCGCCATGAGCGCCACGAGGTAGAGGAGCGGCACCGCCGCCGAGCCGACTGCCAGCTCCGATAGAGCGACATCCGGGGCCTGCAGCGCGTCGAAAAGGATCGTCAGGACGAGCCCGTTGACCGCGATGACGAAGACCTGTCGGGTGGGATCCCGGACGAGCACCACGGCGGTTCCCGAGAGGGCAGTGAGCAGGAAGAGCAGGGGCAGGATCGCGCTCATGCCGAGCGCCCTTCGCGCATCAGCATGGCCCGGCCGGACACATGCGATAGCACCGCCGCCCAAGCGAGGAAGACGACCATTATCAGCAGGATCTTCACCGAACGCCCTGAGACGCCGTCCGCCAGGAAGGCCGCCGCCGTTACGAGGACGGAGGTCGTGACGTTGAGGAAGGCGAGGACGTGCAGCCGTTCGAGTGCTCGGGGCAGGCGCCACAAGGCGAGAGACGCCAGCCACGTAATGGCTATGGTGAGGCTCAGCAGTAAGCCGATCGCGAGGGTCATATCCAGCGCTCCAGGAAAACCGCTAGAAGCATCGTGCCGGGCAGACTGAGCAGCACGAGTGTCAGGGCGAGATCGGTGATCGACGCCTGATCTGTGGCGAAGGCCATCAGTGTCAGGATCAGCACCGTGACGGTGCCGGCGAACTGGTAGGCGGCGAAACGCTGGCTGGGGCTGCCGCGCCACGCCAGCATCACCGCGAGGGTGAAGGGCGGCATCAGCGCCAGGATGGCGGCCGTCCAGATCGTCACGGCGCCTCGCTCCTCAGGGCGTGCGTCGTCACTGTCCCGTGAGCGCGGTCCAGGTTGAGCACGAAGCTGTCCGGAGCCAGGGACGCGGCGAGCAGACCGACGGCTCGCGCGGCCCGAGCTGTCGGCCCGTCCGGCGTCGCCCAGCCCAGGCCGGCCACGCTGCGCTCGCAGATTTTTCCGCCCGCACCACACGTGCGCACGGCCTCTATCAGGTGACGCCCCGCTTGGGCGGTTTGTCGGGGCAGGTTGAGGATCGCGGCCCCGAGCGGGCGAAGCGCCGCTCGATCGAAGCGGAACCGCAAGCCGCTACGCCGCCCGACGCCCCACCACCAGGCCGTACCGAGCGTGGCGCAAACGATCGCGGCCAAGCCCTCGTTGACGCTCACCGTACCGGCAAAAACGAGGTAGGTAAGGGCGAGAGCAATCCAGATCGCCACAGCGTCGCGCGTCGACTGCTCCCCGATGCTTCTGATTGGTCCTACCTGCATCGACCCCGCCCGCATCGATCCTGAACGAAGTGCGTCACGCGAAGCGTGGCCATGCACCCGCCGTGCACTAACCGTGGCCGCACTGATGCCGTTCCTGGAATTCGGAGACACAGATTTGTGTAGGAAGGTATCGGCTCACCGGGGTGCGCCTTATTCCCCTACCGTCATACCCTGCGCTGCTTTGGTCAGCGGGCCTGAAATGAGGGGGCGGAAGATGCATCGATCTGGACTGCCCCTCCTGTAGGGCGCCACGTTGCAGAAAGAGTTGTTGGCGCAAGGCAGTCCCTGGGTCGGGTGAGCACAGCCATCCGGAACGATCGATGAAAGACGAGATCGTTGACATCCGCTTCCTTCGTGCGGGTCGGACCTGAGTGAGCCTGTCTGCTTATCCAGCCGATCTACTTCGAAGCAAACCAGCGGTTTTAGGCCAGCTTCGGTGGTTTTGGCGGACGCCTCTGAACGGCTGGGTTAGTGGGTTTCTAACGGTCTGCTTCACAGCAGCGGATGCATGAAAATCAAAGTAGACCACAGCCACAGGGGCCCCTCCCGACCCGCGACAGACCGCCGACTGGCTTCGTCAAGGTCCACTGGACGGTAAGGCTTAGTCGTAATTACTCCTTCGTGTGAAGCGCAATTTCTTGCGAGCTCCGGAACGTCCACCGGACGCCAGGTAACGGAAATTTGTTGTGGTAATTGAGAGCCAATTTGCAATTCGGGAGTTAGGGCGATGGATCACCATTGTGAGGTTTTGTTTTGAAACTTCACTGTAAAGCAGAAAGGTTTCGTTTTGCGCATATCATTCGTCTCGGTCGCGGCATTCATGGCACTTAGTGTTGTTTCACTTGCAACACCAGCCTCTGCCGCCGTAATCAATTCAGGTATCGCCTCGGCTCCTTCCAGTATGATCACTAACGTACGCATGCAGCGTCGCATGACCAGTTATCACATGCGGCATCAGATGGCTCGTCGTCGTTTCGAGCATCGGAGAATGTGGGGCAACTGAATAACTACTGAGCTGCTGGTTTGGCTAGTACACGAACCAGCAGCTCAGGATGATAGATTTTTGTATAGTTTATATCCCATCATAATCGGCGTGCATATTTAACCCCGGTAAATCGCCATCAGCAGGTGGGATGACAGCGCCCATCTATTGTGCTGCCGTTCGAAAGCTGGCCGGGCGAGATCCATCCTGGGCCCGAGTCGTCGGACGGTCGGCGAATGACCGCTAAGGGAAGCGCCGATAGCTGTCCCAACGACCGACATGGGTCGAGGCTGTCGTCTAATCGCCCGGTATAAAGCAATTCCTCTTTGGATAGTCTGGCTGTCGTTTGCCGGGAGCACGGTCGTCTTTGCGGTCGGCATGAGCCGCCGCATGATGGGGCTTCGCAGGATGAACCTTCCGATGTGTGACGCGCTCGATGGACCGGTGAGGATCTCAGGGTGCAACAGCCTCGGCGGAATGGTTCGCTCACGTCCCGGCAGGGACGCCTTGACGCGCTTTGACGCGTGGCAAGCTCGGGGGTTCTGGGATCAGGCCACGGCAGCCTTCGCCAGGCAGGGCTGGCCGGACCGCAACATGGCATGCATGACGACAGCCAGTTTGCGCGCGACGGCTACGGCGGCACGCTTGAAGCCCAGCCGCTCGCGCAGCTTCAGCCCCCAGGCGTGCAGGTCGCTGTCCACTCGGCTTCGCGTCAGTAGAACGGTTGCGGCTTCGTAGAAGAGCCCCCGCATAAGCGCGTCTCCTCTCCGGGAGATGAGGCCGTCATAGTCGATCTCGCCCGACTGATAACGTCGCGTCGTCAGCCCGAACCAGGCGGCGACGGAACGTGACGATCTGAAGTTCGCAGGACCCTCGATCGCGGTCACGAAGGCGGGTGCGGTGATCTCCCCGATCCCGGAGATCGCCATCAGACGCTGGCAGGCTTGGCTTTGCCAGGCACTGGCCAGGAGCTGGCGCCCGAGTTCCGCCGCCCGCCGGCGAACCGCACCCCAGGCCTCCAGCAGCGGGAGGATGACGCGAGCGAGACCGTCCTAGTCCGAGAACAGACGTCGAACCTCCGCCTCGAACGATCTGCCCTTTGCGCCCGGCACGATCAAGCCGAACGTCTTTATCAGACCGCAGATCTCATTGGAGAGTTCGGTCGTCATCCGCACGAGCTTGTCCCGCCCGGCGACCAGCGTCCGCACAAGCGTGCTGTCGTATCCCTTCACACAGACTTCGCGAAAGAAGCCGACCTCGGCCAGATGAGCCAAACCATCGGCATCGTTGGCGCCGGTCTTGTTGGCGGCCATGTCGAGGGCAGCTTTGCCATGGCGAGCGTCGATATAGATCGCCGGAAGACCTTCCGCCGTGAGGGCATGGAAGAACCAGATCGACAAGGACCCCGTCTCGAACACGATCTGTCGAGCTTCGGGGGCGTGCGTGCGCACAGCCCCGGCAATGACGACGGGATCGAAGGCGCACTTACCCGGCCAAATCCGCTGACCGTCGCGCCGCACACAGATCGCAATGTCTTTCAACGACACATCGGGACCGATATACTCGCTCATGGTCGTTCTCCGCTCAATGTATAGGCCCGGCGTCCAGTTGTGAGCCCGCACCTTCATCCTGCCGGGAACAACCATCTCTTCCATTGTAGACCGCCTCACTCCGGCCCTGAGGGGAACGCTCAAGCGATTACCTCATGTGTGAAAACTCATGGCTTGTTGAAGAATTTCCCTGGTGCGCCCCGGGTCGCAGCCAGCGCAGGCATTCCGACGGCATCACCGCCGCCATACAGGATGCTCAAATGGCAGCAGCGTAGGAGATTGTTCCACAATTTCGGCTTGGACCTAAGTTTTCACGCAGCCTGCACTCCAAGCCGAAGTTGCTTGATGGCGGACCAATGGCCGCTTTCGGGAAGCGCCGATGGCGCCCCAGGCAATCGAGTTGGGTCGGTAGGAAGCCGTCTGCTTTCTCGCCGCACAGCTCCGAAGCGGACCGGCAGCTATCGGCCAATCTGGTCCTTTCCAGCCCGATCAGATCCCAGACAAGCAGACCTTCCGAATGCCCGCGGCGACCGCCCATTGTGTGCATCCGCAAACCGCCGTATGCGCGACGGCGATGCCCAGGCGATCAACGCGCACCATCCGGTACGATAGCCTCTTTGACGAGGTCAGCTTGCGCCTCCCTCTGTTCGAGGGCCTCTCTGGCGACAACATTCAGCATCTCTCAGCCTTGGGATTCGGTCGCGGCTTCCTGACAGCCTCCCTCCGAGCCCGCCTGCGCAAAGCAGGATTTCGCGACCTATCTCATTTGGCTCAGTCTTCTCCCGAAGAGATCGCTCGCATCAGGAAATTCGGACCGGTCCGGGTCGAGCTTATTCGAACTTTCATCCTCGATGAGATTGCACATTGGCTGCCGAGCGCACGTCAGACGCACGCAGTCGCGGCTACCAGGGAACGAAGGCTCGAGCTGCTGCGCGAAACGCAAATCAAACGTCTGGCACTGGACGCCGACAAGATCGCAGCGCTCGGGTTCGCTGGCAGCTCTTGTGCGGATATGGCCGGCCGTTCGCGCCTCAACCTCCTCGGTACAGGACTTGTGACGCCCATCGACGTAGACTGTTTCGTCATGACGCTCGCCCGTTTTCTGGGAGCGTGCAGGACGTCCGCTCGTTACCCCGGCGACGGGGCAAGGGAAGCGCTGTCAGCGGAAATGGAGACAACCGAGGTCCGTCGTGCCGCATTGCTGGCGGACCAGGATCGTGAATGGGAGGAGGCCGCTCCAGCCAGAGATTGGCGTCGGATTGGCATAGTTCGGAGGGTTTAGGGCGACGATAACATGCGGACTCGACAGGACCGTGGGGAACTCGCTGAGCTAGGCAGTATCAATCACAGAGTTGGATTAAGCGAACCGCAAGCGGACCCTCTGTATTTCGGAGAAGGGTAGGGAGCGGAAGTTATGTCAAAGCTCAGAAGGGAACCTTTGGAGTTGCGCCCGTCCGGGGACGTCCGAGGCCTTCGCCTTGATTGAAGCGGACCTCGGTACGATCCATCAATCCTCATGGTGGGAAATGCGTTCACCATCCGCAAACCCTGGTTAACGCGCCTCGGCCAATGAAGGTCGGCACGGTCTCACTCGGGGCATCGGCGTCTACCTCAACGAACGATGAGCCGCCGGCGAAGCGCCCCGTGTCGTCCGAGATCAGCTGTTGATTCAAAGCGCGGATGGGCCAGTTCCACCACGCCCTCATTTAGTCGGTAGCTCAGTTTTCCGCAACGGTGGTCCAAATTGTCAAGGCGCAGTGAGCGCTCGGCATGCCGCAAAATTACGCATTGAAGGCTGTTCAGAACCGTCGAGGACAGCAAAGGTAAATAAAATGAGCGCATATGGTGAATTGTATCTCCATGTTTCTGGCCATTCTCGGGAACAACATCATCAAATTGCCGCACTGGCCCGATGAATGCATAATACGATATGCTTCTGTACGCGTCCGTTAGGACCCGTCGACCGGATTGATCAAGGCGAATTCAAGGTATGGCGGCGATCGTCCGACTGGCCCTGCTGCGGCCCTACACATTCGTCGTGATGTCGATCCTGATCCTGATCTTCGGGGTCATGGCGATCGTGCGCACCCCGACCGACATCTTCCCCCGGATCGGCATCCCGGTGATCAGCGTCGTCTGGCAGTACACCGGGTTGCAGCCCGACGACATGGCGGGGCGCATCGTCTCGGTGTTCGAGCGCTCGCTGACCACCACAGTCAACGACATCGAGCACATCGAATCCCAGTCGGTCCCGGGCTACGGGATCGTGAAGATCTATTTCCAGCCCGGCGTCGACATCACTGCAGCCCAGGCGCAGGTCACATCCATCTCGCAGACGCAGCTCAAGCAGCTGCCGCCGGGCGTCACGCCGCCCCTGATGCTCGCCTACAACGCGTCGAGCGTGCCGATCATCCAGCTCGCCCTGTCCAGCGACAGCCTCTCGCAGACGGCGCTCAACGACCTCGCGCAGAACTTCATCCGGCCTCAACTCACCACGATCCCCGGGGCGCAGTTGCCCTACGCCTACGGCGGCGCCGCGCGCCAAGTGCAGATCGATCTCGACCAGTCGGCGCTGCACGCCCACGGCCTGTCGGCGGCCGACGTCGGCGCAGCCTTGGCCCGGCAGAACCTGATCAACCCGGTAGGCACCCAGAAGATCGGGACCTTCGAGTGGATCGTCGACCTCAACGACTCACCCAAGACCATCGAGGCGTTCAACGACCTGCCGGTCAAGGTCGTGGACAGCGCCGTGGTTTTCATGCGGGACGTCGCCCACGTGCGCAACGGCTCGCCGCCCCAGACCAACGTCGTCCAGCTCGACGGCAAGAAGGGCGTGCTGATGTCGATCCTCAAGATCGGCAACGCCTCGACCTTGGACATCATCGCCGACGTCAAGGCGCGCCTGCCCGCCATCCAGGCGGGGCTGCCGACGGGCGTCGACCTCAAGTACGTGGCCGACCAGTCGGGCTTCGTGCGCGAGTCCGTTGTGGCGGTGGTTCGCGAGGGGGTCATAGCCGCGGCGCTGACCGGCCTGATGATTCTGGTCTTCCTGGGCAGCTGGCGCTCGACCCTGATCATCACCGTGTCGATCCCGCTCGCCGTGCTGTGCTCGCTGATCGCGCTCTCGGCGCTCGGGCAGACCATCAACGTGATGACGCTTGGCGGGCTCGCCCTGGCGGTCGGCATCCTGGTGGATGACGCCACCGTGACCATCGAGAACATCAATCGACACATGGAGGAGTTCGGCGAGGACATCGTCACCGCTATCACCCGCGGGGCGCAGGAGATCATGCCGCCGGCCACCGTCGCCCTGTTTTGCATCTGCATCGCCTTCGTGCCGCTTCTGGCGCTAGGCGGCGTGGCAGGCTTCCTGTTCCGGCCGCTGGCGATGGCGGTGGTGTTCGCGATGATCGCGTCCTACGCGCTTACCTACACCCTGGTGCCGACGCTGGCGCGCTACCTGCTGACCGAGCACGCACACGGACAGGATTCGGCCGGCAAGCCCAGCTTCTTCGCCCGGTTTCAGCGGGGCTTCGAGCGCCGCTTCGAGGCCCTGCGGCAGGCTTATCTCGGGCTGCTCGGCTTGGCGCTGTCGCTCCGGAAGTCCTTCGCGGTCGGCTTCCTCGCGGTGGTCGGCCTGTCGTTCGGCCTCGTCCCCTATCTCGGGCGGGACTTCTTTCCGGACATGGATGCGGGGGCGCTACGCATCCACCTGCGGGCTCCCACGGGCACGCGCATCGAGGAGATGACGGCGTTGACCGGGCGGGTCGAGGGAAGACTGCGCACGCTGATCCCGCTGGGACGCGTGGCTAGCGTTGTCAACAACATCGGCCTTCCGATCAGTGGCATCAACATTTCCTACGGCAACAGCGGCACCATCGGCACCTTCGACGCCGACATGCTTGTGACCCTCGACGAGGCCGGAGGCGGCGGGGAGGGCGGGCGATCGACCGCGGCCCTGACCCGACAGCTGCGCGAGCGTCTGCCGCAGGATTTTCCAGGCGTGACTTTCGCGTTCCTGCCCGCCGACATCGTCAGCCAGATCCTGAACTTCGGCTCCCCCGCCGCGCTGGACGTGCAGGTCGCCAGCCGCGACGTGGCGGGGGGCCGCGCCTACGCCAACACGCTCCTGGCCCGGGTTCGCCGCGTGGCCGGCGTGGCGGACGCCCGCATCCAGGAGCAGGCGCGCAACCCCGCGCTGCGGGTCGATTTCGACCGTGCGCTTGCCGGGGTCGTCGGCCTGACCGAGGGCGACGCGGCCGCGAGCCTCCAAGCGACGCTGTCGGGCAGTACGCAGACCGCCCCGACCTATTGGCTCGACCCGCGCAACGGCGTGTCTTACCCTGTCTCAGTCCAGACGCCGCAATATTCGATCGACACGCTGGGCGCGCTCAACAACCTGCCGATCACCGCCGCCCGCTCGGAGCAGCTCCTGGGGGGCTTGGCGACGATCCGCCCGGAGCCGCTCAGCGCGGTGGCGACCGACTACAACATCGCCCCCACCGTCAACATCCTGGCCACGACGCAGGACCGAGATCTCGGCGGCGTCACCGCGGACATCCAGCGGGCGATCGACGAGACGCGGGCCGACCTACCGAAGGGGGCGACCGTCACGGTGCGCGGGCAGGCGGTGACCATGGCGCAAGCCTACCAGCAACTGCTCGTGGGCCTCGCCTTCGCGATCGTGCTCATCTACCTGCTCATCGTCGTCAACTTCCAGTCCTGGGTCGACCCGTTCGTCATCGTGACGGCGCTGCCAGCGGCGCTCGCCGGCATCGTGTGGATGCTGTTCGCCACGCACACCCACGTCTCTGTGCCGGCGTTGACGGGGGCGATCATGTGCATGGGTGTCGCGACCGCCAACTCGATTCTAGTCATCAGCTTCGCCCGCGAACAGCTCGACGCGGGACGCACGGCGATCGAGGCTGCCCTGGCGGCCGGGGCGACGCGTCTGCGGCCTGTGTTGATGACCGCGCTGGCGATGATGATCGGCATGGCGCCGATGGCGATCGAGCCGGGTCAGAACGCGCCGCTCGGCCGCGCCGTGATCGGCGGACTGCTGTTCGCCACGCTTGCGACGTTGTTCTTCGTGCCGGTGGTCTTCGGCATCGTGCATGGACGGCCCCGCCGCGCCGGGGCCCGACGCGAAGACGCTTCCCCCCAAGCCCTCTCATCCCCATCAGCCTAACCCCAGATCTCGCATGCACCCCACCCAACACGTCAAATCCGAGGACGCCGCGCACGCGGGCGCCGAGCCAGCTGTCGCATCGCCTCGCCTTCCATCGGGGCGCCGGGTCGGCCTGCTGCTGGCGGGCGTGGCAATCGGCGCCGCGGCGCTCGCCTGGGTCGGCATCAACGACCGGGCGAAGGGGATGCAGGAGGTCGCGAGCTGGACCGAACAGCAAGCAGTACCCACCGTCCGTGTAGTGCACGCGCGGCGCGGGCCCATGGACGAAGACCTGACCCTGCCCGGCTCGCTGAGCGCCTTCTACACTGGTACGTTGTATGCCCGCGCTAGCGGCTACGTCACGGCTTGGCACCGGGACATCGGCGCACGCGTGCGCAAGGACGAGGTCCTGGCCGAGATCTCGGCGCCCGACCTCGACCAGCAACTCGCCGAGGCGCGCGCTACCCTCGTTCAGCTCCAGGCTGCGGTCGACCAAGCCCAAGCGAACGCCGATCTCAGTGCGGCCACCAACAAGCGCACCGCCCGCCTGGTAACGCAGGGCTGGTCTAGCGAGGAGCGCGGCGACACCGACCGCTTCACCGCGGCCTCGCGTACGGCGGCCCTATCTGTGGCCAAAGCAAACATCGTCGCCCAGCAGGCAAACGTCGGGCGTTTGGAGGAACTGACACGATTCAAGGAGGTCCGAGCACCCTTCGACGGCGTCGTAACCGCGCGCAACGTTGACATCGGCGACCTGCTCACCGCAGGGGGAACCTCGGGTCGGCCGCTCTATCGGGTCTCGGACCTCCACCGGGTGCGTGCCTACGTGAACGTGCCGCAGGCCTTCCTCGCCGTGATGAGGCCGGGGCTGAAGGCTTCCTTGCACGTGCCAGGGCAGGAGGCATCGTTCGACGCAGAGGTGACCTCGACTGCAAATGCCATCGCGGAAGACTCCCGCAAGGGTCTGGTGGAGCTCCAGGCTGACAATCCGGAAGGCAAACTCTGGCCGGGGGCGTTCGTGGAGGTGCGGTTCCACGTGCCTTCAGACCCGGGGACGCTGCGCGTGTCCGCCACCGCGCTGGTTTTCGACCGCAACGGCACGCAGGTGGCGCAGGTGGGCGACGATCACCGGGTCGCACTTAAGCCTGTGACGCTCGGGCGGAACCTCGGCAACGAGGTCGAGGTGCGCGCTGGCGTGGGCATTACCGATCGGCTTATCGACAACCCTCAGGAGTTCCTGGCCAGCGGAGACGTCGTCCGCGTCGCCGGGGAAGAGACTGCGCCGCGTACCGCCTCAGCGAACTGACGATAGCCTCCATGACCGACGTTCCAGGCCTCCGCGCGGTGCAACTTCACTTGCTGTTGCGACTGGGACAGGCTCCTCTGCAACCGGACAACACGGCGCTTTCGCTGGCCGCCGGCGGCCCCGGCTTGGCAACTTGATGCAGGCATCTGCTTCGCTGCGTCGAACGAGCTACACCTGCCGGACAGCTTCCGACCAAGATTGGTCACGGATGAGGATCAGACTTACCGTAAGCAGACTTTCTGAACTTCGGAAAAAGGTCCTGGCTGTGTCAAAACCTTGCTGATGGTATCTTTTCCGGATCGACCGGAGGATGGCATGGGACGGTTTGTTGTCGGTGCCGAGCGCGATCGGACGACGCTGTTTCCGCCTTGTCTTGAAGACTGGATCGCCGAGGACAACCCGGTCCGCGTGGTCGATGCCTTCGTGGACGCGCTGGATCTCGGCGCGCTCGGCTTCGCGGGCGTCGATGCGGCACGGACGGGACGACCGGGTTACCATCCGGCCGCTCTCCTAAAACTCTACGTCTACGGCTATCTCAACCGGATCCCGTCGAGCCGGCGTCTGGAGCGTGAAGCGGGCCGCAACGTCGAGGTCATGTGGCTGACAGGCCAGCTGTCGCCCGATCACAAGACCATTGCCGAGTTCCGCCGGCAGAACGGACCGGCCATCGGACGCGTCTGTGCCGGCTTCATCGCGTTGTGTCGCGAGATCGGCCTTCTGACGGGGACGCGCGTCGCAATCGACGGGCTCGAAGTTCAAGGCGGTCCTGTCCGTCGTCAGTTCGCGCGCCATCGTGGCCTTCAGTTGGTGGCCCAGTGCACGGGATTGCGCGGAGAGATGACACCCTATGCGCCTTCTCGGGGCAGGGCGCTAATGCGGTCACGCTGAGGTGATTTAGCCGCCTAGTGGACTGCCGAGCCTTCGACCACCGTGCAGATTGCGAGCGCGCCGGAACTCCGCGTCGAGACTGGAGAGGCGGGGCCAGAATGTCACTTGCCTTCGCCGAAGCGCTAGGAGCCCGTCCAAGTAATCCTCTCGACGGCGAGGTTAGAGGGTGATTCACTCGGCTCATGGCTAAGGTGTTTCGCTCCTGGGATGTGGATCAGGGCTGGTTGCTACCGCCCTCGCTGCACGAGTTCGTGCCGCCCGGGCACGTGGCGCACTTCGTTCGCGACACGGTGCGGGAAGCGCTCGACCTCTCGGCCATCCTCGACACCTACACCGAAGAGCGAGGCTACCCACCCTACCATCCGGGGATGATGGTGGCGCTGCTGCTCTACGGCTACAGCCGCGGCTTGTACTCGACGCGTCAGCTCGCCCGGGCCTGCGAGGAACGGGTCGACGTCATGGCGGTGACCGGGCTGAACCGGCCGGACTTCCGCACCATCGCCGACTTCCGCAAGCGCCACCTCGTGGCCCTGTCGGACCTGTTCGTGCAGGTACTGCGCCTGTGCCGCGCGGCTGGTCTGGTCCAGTTCGCCCACGTGGCAGTGGACGGGACCAAGGTGAAAGCCAACGCCTCCCGCCACAAGGCGATGAGCTACGGACGCATGAAGACGGCTGAGCCGGCGCTGGCCGCCGAAGTCGACGCCTGGCTGGAGCAAGCGGGCGAGGCGGACGCGGCCGGGGATGCGGTGCAGGGCGCGAACCGACGGGGCGACGAGACGCCGGACTGGATGGCCGACAAGCAGCGACGGCTGGAGACGATCCGTGCCGCCAAGGCTGCCCTGGGAGCGGAAGCAATCGATCCGCCCAACCCCAAGGACGAGAGCGGGCCGGGTGCATCCTCGGGCATGCGCTGGCAGGGTCGGCCCCTACGTGCCGAGGACGGCGGACGACCGGACCGGGCGCAGCGCAACTTCACTGACCCAGACAGCCGGATCCTGCCGACCCGCGACGGGCTCGTACAGGGCTACAATAGGCAGATCGCCGTCGATGCCGCGCATCAGATCATCGTGGCGCACCGCCTCGTGACAAACGCCGCCGACGCCCGCGCCCTCGTGCCACTCATCGATGACGTCCGCGCTCATCTCGGGCGCAAACCGTGCGAGGTCTCGGGCGATGCAGGCTTTGCCAACGAGGCGAACCTGGCCGCGCTGAAGCAGCGGCGGATCACCCCCTATCTCGCTCCGGGGCGGGCGCGTCACGGCGAGGGCGATGCGACCGGTCGTCGAAGGCTGACGAAGACGCCCCTAATGCGTGCGATGGCTGCGCGGCTGAAGCGGGCTGGCCGCCGGAGCCGCTACCGCCTCAGGAAGCAGATCGTCGAGCCGGTGTTCGGGCAGGTCAAGCAGGCCCGGGGCTTCCGACAGTTCCTGCTACGCGGCCTCGATCAGGTCCGCAGCGAATGGGCGATGATCTGCACCGCCCACAACCTCCTCAAGCTGGCCAAGGCCGGGCACTGAGCATGACGCAGGCTGCTAGCTCGCCCTGATCTCAACCCTGATCTCGATCCGCAAACCTGTTACTCGGACGGGCTCCTAGGGCTTGCAGTTAGGAAGAGGTGCGGGAGGGTGGGCGAGTAGCACTCAGCGAACTCCCAGCTTTCATTCTGGGGACACGCATCGCTTTATCGTCTTCGTGCGTTTCTTATTGGCAATCGCTCAGAACGGAGCGAGTTAGGCGAGCGTACGGAGGCAGAAATGCTACGCGGCGGATTGCTATGGCTAATCTAAAAACCGCTGCACATCATCCTACTTCTATGGTTATTTGGTGTCTTTCACCGAGCTAGGGTGCGCACAAACATGTCCTATACGGTCGAAATCACGATCGCCGAGCCTGCTTCAACCGATGAGGAGGTAGAGACGCGCATGTACCAACTGCCCGATCCCTACGAAACGGTAGCAAGCGCTAGGGAGGCTGCTGCCGTGCACATCGCCAGCCTCAACCTCAAACCGGCGGCGGTGATCTACAGCGTGTTCGATCGCGAAGGCTTCACAGTGGCTTCAAGTGTCGAGGAGTTGGCCGAGGCCGGGTAACGACGCCTTGGACCTGTGATTTCGGCGACCCCGATCAGGCCTGGGCAGAAAAAAGGCCACCCCCGAAGGAGCGGCCCGAAGTCTTGGGAGGAAACGCCCTTGGGAGGGCTGCAGGACCACGATGTCATCGCCGTCCCACAGCATCGACCTATGCACCTTCAGTGCAGCGAACAACCGCCCATAGGTTGTAGCCCGCGCATAAGTGGCGTTGTTTCAGCTCTCAGGTGCGCTTCCACACCATGGCTGGATGCGACCTGCGATCATCAGGCGTGCGCCACTGGCAGCTCGCCCACCTGCGTCGTGTAGCGCGGCGTCCGCATCTCGAACTTCGTGTTCCACCTCCGCTTGGCCACCAGCCCCGAGCGGGCGGGCACTACGGCCCCGCGGCCCCAGCGCGCGTTGCAGGCGTCCATCGCCGCCATGAGCGGCCCTGACCGCTCCCGGTCCATGGCGTCGATCAAGGCCAGCGGGCTGTGCGACAACGGCACTAGGTCGTTGGTGATGATGCCGGCCTTGGAGTACCGCCACGACCGCTGGCCGGGCTCGCGCCAGGTCTTGGCCACCCCGAGCCGTGCTGCCTTAATCAGCACCAGCGTGTCGTTGGTGTGCTCGGGAAGGGTGATGGTGGTGGAGACCGAGCGCATCGGAGCATCCCGATCGTGCTCGCTGGTATGGTAGAAGATCGACACGTGGTTGGTGGCCAGCCCCTCCCGCCGCAGCTTCTCGCCCAGTCGGGTAGCATGTGCGGCCACCGCCTCCTCGAGTACCGCCCGTTCGGTGATGCGGCTGCTAAACGACCGCGTGACCGCGCAGCCCTTCCGTCGGGCCGGCACCATCTCCAAGGGCAGACAGGCGAGCCCGCGCAGCTCGTGGATGATGCGCTCGCCCACTACCGTTAGGCCCTTGCGCACCGGCCGCGAGTCGAGGTCGCGCAGGTCCGCTACGCTCTCTACGCCCATCGCTTCCAGCTTCGCCAGCGAGGCCCGGCCGATACCCCAGACCTCGGCGACATCGATCCGGCAGAGCCAATGCTCGTAGGCGACCGGGTCAGTCAGATCGCATACACCCTGCAGCTCGTGCACGGTCTTGGCGATGTGGTTGGCCAGCTTCGCCAGTGTCTTGGTCGGGCCGATGCCGACACAGGTCGGGATGCCAGTCCAGGCCCGCACCGTGGCGCGCAGATCCCGGGCGAGTTCCTCCCGTAGACCCGGCGCCACGTCCGAGAGGTTCAGGAAGCTCTCGTCTATGGAGTAGATCTCCACCTGCGGGCTGAACTGCCGGTACACAGCGTTGGTGCGCCCCGACATATCACCGTAGAGGGTGTAGTTCGACGAGAAGACGCGCACGCCCTGCCGCCGGCACAGGTCGCGGATCTTGAAGTACGGCTCGCCCATCCGAATACCGAGCGCCTTGGCCTCGGCCGTGCGGGCGATGGCGCAGCCGTCGTTGTTCGAGAGGACGATCACCGGCACCAGGGCGAGCTTCGGATCGAACACGCGCTCGCACGAGCAGTAGAAGCTGTTGCCGTCGATCAAGGCCACGGCGCGGCCGCCACCGATGCGGTCGCGTTGGCGCGGGGCCGGCGCACTCACGACAGCTGCCCGCGGGCGACGTGCCAGCGGATCGAGAAGCGGACCACGCCCCAGATCACGCCCTCGCCGAGTTCGTCGACCGCGAAGGCTGGCAAGGCTGGATTGCAGAACGCCAACCGGGCGACGTTGCCGTCGATCACCAGGCGCTTGCAGCTCATCTGCCCGTCGACCGCCGCAACGACGATGCTACCATGGGACGACGTGAGGCTGCGGTCGACGCAGGCGAGATCCCGGTCGTAGATCCCGGCCCCCTCCATGGACGATCCGGAGATGCGCCATAGGAACGTGGCGGGCGGGTTCGGCACGAGCCAGCGTGGCAGCTCTAGCGCGCCCTCTAGGAAGTCGTCGGCTGGGCTGGGGAAGCCAGCGCATAGGGCCTGCCCGATCAGCGGGACCCGCACGGCGTCGGGACTGCCGACGAGCAACTCGTCGATCCGGTGAGCTGGCATGAGACTCAGCGAGTTCCGGCGTCCACAGCTGGTTCGTACCACCGGGCGTGCATCGCGACCTCCATATCGAATAGAACACACCATGAACAAACACGGCGCGTGAGCGTAGTTCAATGGCTGTGTCGGGCCCCGCCGAGATCGCAGTGGGCGAGTGTGGAAAGGTCGGGAAAAGGCCAATGCCGCGGAGGCTTTACCGCTTCCATTGCCTGGGTGGGGGCGACGCCGCGTTGGATTTGAACGGGCGATGGCTATCGAGCAGCCGCGAGGTCCGACAGCAAGCGGATCGGGTAGCGATCGACCTGATGGCGGGTGGCGGCAGCCAGGACTGGACTGCGTGGATCGTCGATGTGCGAGACGCCGCAGGCCGGTCCGTGCTGATGCGGGCGTTCACTTTGGTGAAGGTGGCCTGCGAGTAGGCGTAGCAGACGGGAGAGACGCAATAGCGATGAAAACCAGCTACGTGGTGCAGCCGTTCGAAATCCACCGCAAGCGCTTGCGTCCTGCCCGCCAGGAGGCCGCTCAGACTGAGAGCGGCGCCCTGAAGAAGGCTGAAAACCTAGCCAACCGTATGCCCGGGGCGGCGGCGCTGAAGGTGGTAGCTGACGACGAGACTGCCGAGCTGGAAGTCGTCACGATCCTCGGGCAGTGAGGCGAGATCCTCGACGACTTCGCCGAGAGCCTGCAGGGCGGATGAAGGTCAGCCGACCTTCGCCTTGAACTCCCAGATCGGCGGTCCCCACATTTTGCCCGGCGTATTCCGGTAGCCAGCGGTCCGCTCGAACACGACCCTCTCAGCCTCGACGGCCTGCGCCTTCTTGCCGGCGATCATCAGCGCACCGCAGTAGTCGACCCGCAGCGTGCCGTGCTCAGGATGCACTCCGAACAGCTGCCGATCCGTCCAGCCGAGCGCGACCGCGTCAGCGCCTAATTGATCGCAGAAGTCGATAGCCGCTTCCCGGAACGTCGCCCACTGCGTCGGCGTGAGGTAGCGACAGGGCGAGGCGCGCTCGGAGATGCGTTCGAGTTGATCGCGCCAGGTGGCGACGGCGGGTGGCAGATCTGACATGCCCCCGGCGGTACGGGCGAATGATTGCCGAAACGGAAAAACCGGCCAGGCGCTGGGCCGGGTGGGCGGATGTCATTAGCGGTGTTCGCCGCCGCTCCCTCGACGGTGAGTGCTCGACCTTTCGTCGCACGCTGGCTTTTCCTCCGAACCGTCAGCGGCGCACGCAGTTGCCGCCTGACCACGATGGAGGAGAGCGCGATGTCGAACCCAGCCAAGGGACAGCACGGCGATGGCCAGCGCCACAGCACGATGAGCGCTAAGGAACAGAAGGCCGCCGAGGTCCAAGAGGCAGGGAGCGCAAAGGCCGACGCAGGCCACCCTGAGGTTCTCGAAGGTGGGAAAGCGGAGTCGACGACCGAGGGCAAGGGGCATCCCAAGTCGGCGGCATCGAATGCACCGGCAGGCGGGACCAGCGACGCGGCCACGACCTCGGCGACAGTTGGCAAGGCTGAGAAGGAGGCTGCGGCTGCGGCCGGCGCCGAAAAGGAGCAGCACGGGCGCGGACACCGGAAATCGGAGTAGCCTTCCCGCATCGAATGATCCGCTCGGCCCCGCCCCGATCTGCTCACGGGGCGGGGGAGCGTCCGATCTCACCAGCGGTCGAGCCGATACGCAACGCGGCTTGGGAACAGGATGAGACCGGGCGGTTCCCGTGGCATGCTGCGTCTTTAACGCTGCCAATCCCAGCCCGGGATTCGAGCATGAAGAAGCCCGCACAGGTGGGTCCCGGGCGAGCTTTTCCAGATCTCAACCCCGAGGGGTGGCGGAGCCGGACCCGTGAGCATTGTATCGCTGCCGCGGATACAAAAAAGCACGCCGCGGCGCTGTCCCGAGCAGGTCGGGATGGGATGGGATCGGAGTATCTTAGCCGGATCGCCGTGACAGCTCGATGGATCCCGCGGGAGCGACCGGCCGGCGATGATGCCGACCCGGAGCGCGATCAGGGCGGAGACCGCACCCGAATCCTGGCGCCGGCCCAACTGACGGAGATGTTAGCAGCCAAGATACCTCCTATGTCCTGGGTTCGCACGAGCACATGCTACGGCTCGCTCATACAGAGGAGTTCCGGCGAGTAGACCGTCTTGAACCCGGCCTGCGCGTAGAGCGCCTCGATGCCGCCGCCGGCCGGGCATTGCAGGAAAGCCCAGCGTGCCCCGCGCGCCTGCGCCTCGCGCAGGGCAGCAACCGTCACGGCGCCGCCGAGACCGCGGCGCTGACGGTCGACCCGGGTGCTGACGTTGTACAGCCCCGCTAAGCCGCCGCGCAGGTAGAGACTCGCGCAGGCCGCCGGACCGGTCGCGTCCTGCAGGACGAGGTGGACCGGCACCAGCCCCGGCCGAGACCGCGCCGCCCGCAGAGCCGGCAGGTAGAACCGGCGCAGATGCGCTTTCACGACTGGGGCGTCCGACAGATGGGCGAAGACCTGCTCGAAATCCGGCGGCGGTGCGAGCGTGGCATGAGCGTGGACGACTCGGTCCGGGGCGGGCTGCGACGGAGTCAGCCGCGCCACCATCCAGCTCGCCGGATAAGCGGCGGCCGGCTCGAACAGCGTCCGCAGGGCCGCGGCCTCGGCCGCGTCCCGGGCGAGGAAGGCGGGGGCCCTGGCGCGGCCGAGCGCCATCGCCCCGGCCCAGCTGAACTGGTCGGGCCGGCGGACCCCGCAGGCGAAGTTCAGGGTCGGATCCGGGATCGCGCGCGACCAGACATAGACGGCCCCGCCCGGACCGTGCTCAAGGCCGTCGATCAGGGAGCCGGTGAGCGCGGTCAGATGTGCGTCCCGCAGCTCTTCGAAGGTGTGCGCGTCCGTGCTCACGCCGCGCTCCAGGCCTGGCGCGGCGCTGTCAGCGCGACGATCCGGGCGTGCAGGTGCGGCGACAGCACGATGTCGAGATGATCGGTCTCTGGCACGGTCTCCACGGATAGGAGCCGGGTTGTGAGCGGCTGCCAGTCGATCACCGGCAGGCCGCGGGCGCGGGATTCCGCCGCCACAAAGCTGCGGATCGGCACCGAGCCGGGGACGAGACGCAGCGCCCGGAACTGGATCGCGTGATCGACCAGCGTCCACAGGATCCGCTCCCGGCTACCGACCTCGGGGCCGTCGGTGGGCAGCGGCTGCGGCTCGGCGGCCAGGAAGCGCAGGAACTGTACCGCCGCCTCCGGGTCCATGCGCGCCCGAAGGCCCTCCCAGTGAGCGCGCATCGGCGAGCGCTCAAGCCAGCCAGTCACCATCGTCTCGTGCGCGGCCCGCTCCTCAGCGTAGATCGGACGGCCGGCGCCGCGGGCGAAATTCGGCTCCAGCCCGCAGACGTCGAGCATGCCGACGAACTCCAGGGGAAATCCTGGCCCGAGCAGCCGGGCGGTCTCGTAGGCGAGCACCCCGCCCCAGGACCAGCCCAGGAACGCACAGCCGCGCGGCCGGACGCGCATCAGGCCCCGCACCCGCTCGGCATAGGCGACGGCGAGCTTGGCGACATCCGGCAGCGGTCGCACGGCTTCGACCAGGGAGGCGCACAGGAAGCCGTGCGCCTCCTGCCCGGGCCCGAGATGGCCAACGAGCGGCTCGTATTCCCGGGTGCTGACCAGGAGGCCCGGGAACAGCACCAGGAGTGGCCGCTCGGATCCGCCACCGGCCGAGAGCCGGACCGTTGGCGTCAGACCCTCGTCGGTGGCCTCCGCCTCCGCGTCGATCCGGGCGGCCAGATCCGCGATGGTCGGATCGCGCAGGAGATCCGCCACCCCGATCCCGCCCCGGGGGGCGATGAGGCGCAGGCGCGCCACCAGCCGCAGGGCCGACAGGGAATCACCCCCGAGCGCGAAGAAGCGCCGATCCGCGACCCGAACCGGGAAGCCCAGTACCTCGGACCAGATCCCGGCGAGCCGCCGCTCCGTGGCGCTGCCGGGCGGGCGCCCTCGCCGGTCATCGGCGGTCGGGTCCGGTAGGGCATTACGGTCGAGCTTGCCGTTGGCGTTCACCGGCAGCCGGTCGAGCAGCGTCAGGCTCGCCGGGACCATCGGTTCCGGAAGCCGGCGGGCAAGGGCGGCGCGCAGGCGTCCGGCCTCCGGGCGACGTCCGCTGGCCGGGACGACGTAGCCGGCGAGATACACGCCCGCGGGGGCTTCCCGGCGCAGGACCACGGCGTCGGCCACCTCGGGCAGCGCCCGCAGAGCCGCCTCGACCTCGCCGATCTCGACCCGGTGGCCGCGGATCTTGACCTGATCGTCCGCCCGCCCTGCGAAGGCGAGGCTGCCGTCGGGCCGCTGGCGGACGCGATCGCCGGTGCGGTACATCCGGCCGCCCTGCGGGGCAAACGGGTCGGGCAGGAAGCGCTCGGCCGTCAGGGCGGGCCGGCGCCAGTAGCCCCGGGCGAGGCCGCCGCCGATATAGAGTTCGCCGGTCGCACCCGGCGCCATCGGCTCGAGATCAGGCCCCAGTACGTAGGCCGCCCGCATGCCCACCGGGCTGCCGACCGGCGCGTAGGGCTCTTCGAAGGTCGTGCCCGGCGGCACCTTCCAGATCAGCGGCGAGATCACGCATTCGGTCGGCCCGTAGCCGTTGATCAGCAGCCGCGGCTTCAGGATGCGGCCGAGCCGCGTGAAGGTCTCGCGGGCCATCGCCTCGCCGCCGAAGGAATAGACCTGCACTTCCGGCGCCTCGCCCAGGCGCTCAGCCCAGTCGGCGAGTTGGCCGATATAGCTCGTCGGGAAGCCCGCATGCGTGACCCGGTGGCGGCGGATCTGCACCAGGGTCTCAGCCGCGGTCCACAGTTCCGGGCCGCGCAGCACGATGCAGCCGCCCGCGACCAGCGGGGTCATCCAGCGCTCGTGCGCCCCGTCGAACGCGAAGGACAGAGAGTGCAGCTCGCGGGATGCCGCATCCATCTCGTAGGCATCCGCGGTGGTGCGGCAATGCATGGCCAGCGGGCCGTGCTCGACCAGGACGCCTTTCGGCCGACCGGTCGAACCCGAGGTGTAGATCAGGTAGGCCGGGTCATCGGGCTCTGGCATCTGAAGCATGGGCTCGCCCGGCGCAGCCAGGGCGGCGGGATCGAGCCGGGCGATCCCCGCGGGCAGGTCGAGCCGGGCGGCGATCTCAGGCGTAGTGATGCACTGCGTGATGCCCGCATCCTCCAGCATCATGTGGATGCGGGCGGCCGGGTATTCGGGATCGAGCGGCAGGAAGGCGGCCCGGGCTCGGAAGACTCCGAGCAGCGCGACGATGATCTCCGGGGAGCGCTCCAGCGCCACCGCCACCCGCTCCCCCCGGCCGATTCCGCGGGCGGCGAGCCCGGCCGCCAGGGCGGCGGCGCGGGCATCGAGGTCGCCCCGGGTGAGCGTCTCTGCGCCGAACAGTACGGCCGGCTTTTCGGGATCCGCTGCGGCGAGGCTTGCGAGGCGCGCCGGGACGCTCTCTGGATCGGCGTCGGGCGCGGAGGCTGGTGCCGGGTCCAGAGCGTTGGCCGGCTCCTCGATCCAGGCCCGCGCCGCCTCGATCCCGCAGGGGCCGTGCGCCCGGGTCCAGCCGGCGGGGAGTTCGCGTCCGGCTGGCCAGAAGGCGGCGTGCCCGGCTGTGTCGCGCGCCACCACCACCGCGTCCCAGGTCCAATCCGAACTCGAATCCTCTGTCGAATCCCCGCCGGCTTGCATGTCCATCCGCTCGCTCCTGCGCCCCTCGGGCCTCGACACATCTGACGGTTGACGCCCGGCACGGTTCACGGCGGAGCGCCCGCAGGGTGGCAAAAAAACGCTGAATCGCGGCCGGGACCAACCGTCAGGGAGGTGCTGGCGACACGCGGAGGACGGATGACGGACATTTTGAGGGACGAGGCGAGCAACGGGTCTCGGGCGGTGCGGCTCGGCCTAGACGGGAGCCCAGAGGCGCCGGTGATCCGGCTCGTCCATCCGGCCCCACCGCAGATCGCCGCGGAGGCGATCCTGGCCCGGGCCGAGGCGCTGACGACCGAGAATACGCGGGTCCTGCGCATCAGCGTCGAGGCCGGTCCCCACACCGCTGCGCGGCTACTCGCCCTCGGAGCCGCACGGCACATCGGAACCGGAGTCGAGATCCTGCCAGGCCTGCTCTGGCAATGCGCCGCCCGCTGGCTGCCCGATTCCCGACCGCCTTTTCCCGAACTGGTCACGGTGACGGACGGACGCCGGCATCCGCTGCGGCCTGGGACACCGGCTGGCACGGTCTACACCCGGGACATCCCGTGGCTCGGCCGCCGCCTGAGCTTCCGCACGATGACGGAGGCCGGGGATGTCGCGCTGTTCTCGGCCTGGATGAATGATCCCCGAGTCGCCGAGGTCTGGCAGGAGCGCGGCACGCTGACGGAGCACCAGGCCTATATTGCCCGGCTGCAGGCCGATCCGGCCAGCCTGCCGCTGCTCGGCTGCCTAGACGACGCGCCGTTCGGTTATTTCGAACTGTACTGGGCCCGGGAGAGCCGCGTCGGCCCCCTCTACGAAGCCGGTCCCTACGACCGCGGCTGGCACGTGGCGATCGGCGATGCCGCGATCCGCGGGCGCCCGTACCTCTCGGCCTGGCTACCCTCGCTGATGCACTATCTGTTTCTCGACGAGCCGCGCACGCAGCGCATCGTCGGCGAGCCCCGGGCTGACCACGCCCGGCAGATCCGCAACCTGCACGGCTCGGGCTTCGCCACGATCGCCACGATCGATTTCCCGCACAAGCGCGCCGCCCTGGTCAGCCTGTCGCGCGAGCATTTCGTCCGCGACCGACTCTGGGTGCCGGGTGCTGCAGTCGCAGACGCTGCACCGCGCCCCCCGGCGGTACCGGCCGCCTGATCGCCCTCCCACGACCTGACGAGAGACGCGCGATGACGGATCACCCCGCGACCGACGACATCATTGGCATCGGCTTCGGCCCGGCCAACCTGTCCCTCGCCATCGCCCTCCGGGACGCGATGGTCGGCAACAAGATGCGCCCGAGCTTCCGCTTCCTCGAGCGGCAGGAGCGCTTCGGCTGGCACCGGGCGATGATGCTGCCCGGGGCTGACATGCAGATCAGCTTCGTCAAGGACCTCGTGTCCCTGCGCGACCCGACGAGCCCGTTCAGCTTCATAAACTATCTGCACGTGAAGGGGCGGCTCAACACCTTCCTCAACCTGAAGACGTTCAACCCGTCGCGGATCGAGTACAACGACTACCTCGCCTGGGCGGCCGAGCAGTTCGCCGACTTGGTCGCGTATGGCGAGACCGTGGACGCCGTCCGGCCGGAGATCCGGGAGGGCCGGCTCGCCGCATTCATAGTCGAGGCCCGGGACGGGGCGGGCGTGCGCCGCCTGCGCCGCTGCCGCCATCTGGTCGTAGCGGGGGGCGGCGACCCGGCGATCCCGTCGCCTTTCGCGCCGCTGGTGGATGACGCGCGGCTGTTCCATTCCTCCTGGTACCTGCCGGGGATCGCCGGCGCCCTCGGGCAGCCGCGGCTCGACGGCCCCCAGCCCCGCATCCTAGTGGTGGGCGGCGGCCAGAGCGCCGTGGAGATCGCCACCGACCTGGGCGAGCGCTACCCCCGCGCGCTGATCGATCTCGCGATCCGCGGGCCCGCCCTGAAGCCCGCCGACGACAGCCCGTTCGTCAACGAAATCTTCGATCCCGCCGCCGTCGACCGCATCCACAACGCCCCGGCGCCGGTGCGGGCGGAGCTGATCGCGGCCCACCGCGCCACCAACTACGCGGTCGTCGACGCGGACCTGCTCCAGGCCTTCTATGCCACGCTGTACGAGCAGGAGGTCAGCGGTGTGACCCGCTACCGGCTGCGGCGCAGCACACAGGTGCTGGCCCTGGAGGCTGGCCCGGAGGGCCTGTCCGCGCTGATGCGCGACGACGTCGCCGGGACCGAGGAGCGCCAGATCTACGCGGCCGTGATCTGCGCCACCGGCTACGCGCGCTCCGCGGTCCCGGCGGTCCTCGACCTGCTCCGCCCGTTCATGGCCGGCGAGACCGCCGACCGGCACTACCGCCTGCCGCTGGACCCCGCCGAATCGCGGGTCAGCCTGCATCTACAGGGCTTCAGTGAGCCGACCCACGGGCTGACCGAGACGCTGCTGTCCATCATGCCGGTGCGGGCGGGCGCCATCGCGCAGACGATCCTGGCGGAAGAGCGGGCGGCCCGCGCGGCGATCCGGACCGCCGCGGCCAAGCCGTGATGCGCATGGAGGGGCGGCCCCGCCGCGGGCGGGTGGATCTCGACGGCGACCAAGTGATCGCCCTGGTCGTGCGCCTGTCCGGGCCGGCGATCCTCGGCATCTCGGCCCATGCGCTGCAGATGCTGGTGAACGCTTGGTTCGTGGCCGATCTCGGCGCTGCGGCGATCGCCACCATCGCCATCGCGTATCCGGTGACGCTCCTGGTAGCAGCCATGGGCTACGGGACCGGGATCGCGGCGGCCTCGCAGGTCGCCCGGGCTCTCGGCGCCGGCGACCGCGACCGCGCCGGCGAGGCCGCCTCCCTGGGCTTCTGGCTCTGCCTGCCGGCGGGAGGGGCGGTCACGGCCGCGATCCTGGTCGACACGCCGGCCTGGCTCGGGCTGCTTGGCGCGGATGCCGCGCTCGCGGCGGCGGCAGCCCCCTACACGGCGCTGGCGACCATCGGTACCGCGCTGATGCTGGTGATGATCGTCGGCGGCTTCGTGGTCCGCGCCCAGGGGCATGCCCCCCTCAGCGGCGCGATCATGATCGGCAGTTTCGGCCTCAACATCCTGCTCGACTGGGTCCTGATCCGGCTCTGCGACCTCGGCACCGCGGGCGCCGGCTGGGCGGCGATCGGTGCGCAGGCCACCGGGGCCGCCGCCTACGGCCTGCACTTCGCCCGGGCCCGGGGCCCGGACCAAATCCGGTTCCGGTGGCCCGGCGGCGGGCGGATCCGGCCGGGCCTGCTTCCCGAGGCGCTGCGGCTCGCGGTGCCAGCCACCGGATCAAGCCTGCTCGCCGCCTTCGCGATGGTCCTGTTCGTCGAGGCGGCCGCCCCCTACGGCGACGCCGCGGTGGCGGCCCAGGGGCTCGCCCTACGCCTCGTCCTGGTGGCGTCCCTGCCGCTCCTCGGCATGATGGCCGGCGCCCAGGCCGTGCTCGGCCATGCCGGGGGCGCCGGCCGGCTGGACCGCCTGCATCGTGCCCTTGGCTTCGTTACGGCCGCCTCCCTGATCTACGGGCTGGTGGTGGGCGGCCTGATGGTCGCCCTCGCTCGGCCGCTGATGGCCCTGTTCGCGCAGGATGCCGAGACGGCCCGGGAGGGCGCGCGCGCCACGGCCGCCTTCGCGGTGGCGTTCGCCCCCGTGGGGCTACAGCTTACCGCTGCGACCCTGTTCCAGGCGATCGGCGCCCCCCGCCGGGCCGCGGCGGTCTCGCTGGCTGCGCAGGGGCTGGCGCTGATCCCGCCACTCCTGATCCTGCCACGGCTGTTTGGGTATGACGGCGTACTGGCGAGTCGGATCGTGGCCGAGTTCTTCGCCGACGGTCTCGGCCTCGCGCTGATGCTGGCGTGGCTGTCCAGTGCGGGCACTCGCAGGGCAGGCGGCGCAGCGCCGGTCGAGGGCAGCGAGGCAGTGGAGATGCCCCCGACGCACGAGGCCGCACACCAGAGCGCGTGAGACGCCCATCCGCGCAGCAATCACGTTCTGCGGCACGCCGTCGACCCGATGCAAGCGGAAGGCGGTGCCGACCGGCTCTGGCAGCTGCGCCATCGCCGCAGTGACCCGCTGCAGAGCCTCCCGCGCGGCCGTCGCGTCCTCCGGCGTCCCGGCCACAGGGTCGGCGGGGTCGATGGCCTCGTCGAGATGGGCGAACAGCCGCCGTTCGAGCGTGCGCCGCCGCGCCTGATCGATGGCGAGGTTGCGGACCATGCGCCTGACATAGGCCGTCGACCGGACCTCGTCCGAGGGCGGCGCGGCCGCGAGGCGCAGCATCACGTCCTGCACAACGTCTTCCGCCTGCTCGCGGCACGCGAGAATGCGCCGCGCAATCGAGACATAGGCCGAATGATGCAACTGGGTGACCGCCAAAGCCCCAGGCGCCGTCTTTGACGCCGTGTCGGCCCGGCGCGACGCGAGCGCCACCCTTTCCTGGTGCTTGTGTCTGTTCAAGGACGACGCACTCATGCTGTTCCGGATGGCACAGCATACACACAACCGCCACGATAGAAATATTTCGTCAGTATTTTGTAGTTATTTTAATTCAATCCACCTGCCGAGCTGCAGATTTATTTATATAGGACGCTGAAAATAATTACTTACGTCCCAAGCTAGAACACTGGAGTTTTATGCTACAAGTTCCAGCGTCTAGACTAAGATTCTAACCTCGCGAAGTGAAGCCGTGCCCCTGCGCGATCCTGCTCTCGATCCGGCCTCCACTCAGATCCGCGTCGCTGCCGGGTAGGTGCGGGGCGGCATCGCCGGGGTCACCGCGCATTCCGGGCCATCGATACGGAAGACGCAGCGGAGCCGATTAGCTGCCGCCGATACCCGCGATCATCTTGCCGGTGCCCTCGCAGTCCAGGTAGGCGTCGGCGTTTGTGGTGGCCTGCTCCCAGGTGCCCAGGAAATCGACCATGTCGGCGGCATGGGCGGGCAGAGCCATGGCAAAAGCCAAAGACAACGTGAAGCCGAGCGCCTTTCGGAGGAATCTCGTTAGCTGTAGCGTGACTATGCGGCTCGACAGAGCTTCCCGGAGATCATCAGTCATGTCTCGCACCATCCTTGCCGCTGCACTTCTCTCCCTTGGCGCCGGCATGCTCGCCACGCCCGCCGCGGCCCTGTCCACTAAGGACTGCTCTGTGAAGTATCAGGCGGCGAAGCAGGCCGGGACTCTCAACGGGCAGAAGTGGAACGACTTCCGCAAGGCCGAGTGCGGCGCAGCTCCGGATGCGGCGACGAACACCGTGCCGAACCCCGTCGCACCGGGCGCCACCAAGACCGCGGCACCCGCCCCAGCGCCGACAACGTCCGCTTCTCGGGCCGCGCCGGCGCCATCTCCGGGATCTGCTGCGTACCCCCGAGCGATCGATCCGAAGTACGCCAAGGAATCAGCGGGCAAGGCCCGGATGCATACCTGCCTGGACAGCTACAACGCCGCTAAGGCTGCTGGCACGCTCGGCGATGCGAATTGGATTCAAAAGGGTGGCGGCTACTACTCGGTGTGCAACAAGCAGCTCAAGGGCTGAGCCGTCTAGGCCAAGCAGCAACCGTAGCTCGCCGCCGGCCCGGCCAGTTCTAAGCTGCAACTTCGAGTTCGACGACGGGCTCCACATCTTCATAGAAGGGGACGTAGGCGCACCACCCACACACGCCCGTGTCGGCAGCCTTTGGGGCGTTCCGTTGAGAACACTCTGGGCAAACCTTCATTACGAGGTGGGAGCCGTGAACGAACGCCAATCCGCGACCGCGAAAGGTGGCCGCGCCTTGAGGGAGTTTTTTCAACATAGATAATTCCTGCGTACTACCGCAGGTTGCTGTCAATGAGTGCTCAAGGCTTCCAGCCCTGCTGAATCAGCGTGGCTGTCCGATGAGGGCGGGCGTGAGGTAGCTGCATCGGCAGTTATCCCTTGAGAAGCAGCTTTCACGATGCCCGCTTTGGGAGGGCCCTATGCCCGCAATCGACCTCCTCACAGCCGACGAGGCGGCCAATCTGCTGCGGATCAGCCGGCGGACCTCCGATAACCACGTGGCCCGAGGTGACATCGCCTACATCGCGGTCGGGTTGGGCCTTAAGCGAGTCCGCAGACGGTTCAGCCCCGAGGATCTCGTCCGGTTCCGAGATAGCCAGCGGCGGGTAGACTGGCCGCCCGAGATCACGACGGGCCGCAGTCGCATTTCGATGTCCGCCAAGTACGAGGCGATCGACTTCAAAGCTCTGCTCAAGGAACGGCGCGCAGCGAGGCGGGTGTCGCGTAAATCGGAGTGCGAAGAAGGCTGACACGCCCGCCGTTCGATCATCACGGGGTGGCGCCACTAATCCATATCATCAGCTCGCCCATCCCGGCGAGCGCCACGGGCTACTCCGACCAGGGCATCATCGGCCAAAGGCTGCTGGAGATCCTTCGCCTCCGGCCAGGGCGCTGACAGCCACGTTGCCCACTCCTCCGGCTTCGTGAGGATCACCGGCATCGCCTTCGGGTGCACGGCGCCGACCTCCACGTCGGCTCTGTGGTCAGAAAGGCATAGAGGTCGTCAGTCGTCTCGCCGTCCTTCACTTTCCGCACGCTCTGCCAGCCCTCGTCTAGGATGCCCGCGAAGCAGGTGAGCGGCCGATCCTCTGTCAGAGCGAACCACACCGGCGGGTGCGAGCCGTCCGCGGCCTTCTCGTTCTCCCGAGAAGCTCGTGAACGGCACAAGGCAGCGATGCTCCGGCGACAGCCAGCGGCGCCAGTGCGGCGAGGCGATGTTGCACACGTTCGTGACACCGGGATCGACCTTCTTGCCCTTCAAGGCGAAGGCGGGCGACGGCATGCCCCACCGCATCATTGAGAGGGCACGGGCGCCGTCGCGCATGCGGATCTCCGCCGGCCGTGCCGGTATCGTGGGCGGCACGAAGGTCGAGGCGAATGGCAGCGTCAACGTCCTCGTTCAGAAGCAGGGCTAGATACCAACGTCAGGACCTCGGCCTCCGGCAATCTGTTCGAGGACGGAGCGCTGAGCCGCGGCCAGACGATGGCCCCGACTGAGGGCACGGCATGGCCTTCTGCGTAGCGGCGCTCAGATGCGGCGGGCGGAATGGGTCCCAACTTCGGCTGCCTTAGCCGCAATTGAGGGAGCGGCTGGATTAAGCCTCTTCAGCGGACGTCTATGCCTCACTGCGCCAAGCTTCGCATCGCCATCACCCACGCTTGGCCTATGAGGAAATTCATGCGTTCTATCGTTCTCGGCGCCGTCCTTGCCGTTCTGATCCCGCTCTCTGCCCAAGCCCAAGAAGTCGGCGATGCTGCGGCTGGCGAGAAGGCATTCGCGCCCTGCAAGGCCTGCCACAACTTCCAGAAGAATGGCGTGGGTCCGGACCTGAAGGGTGTCGTCGGACGCAAGGCCGGCACCTACGAGGGTTACAACTATTCCGCCGCTCTGAAGAACTCCGGCCTCACCTGGGACGAGGCCACGCTCCACGAATGGCTGAAAAATCCGAAGTCCAAAATTCCAGGCAACAAGATGATTTTCCAAGGTTTCTCAGACGACAAGAAAATCAATGACGTCATCGCCTATCTTAAAACACAATCCTAAAAAAACAAAACCTCGCTTAGATAAGCAGCATTTCTTTCAAGCCTAACCCCTCTGGTGGCTTGTGAGCTTTTGAACGGCCCTTTCCGCGCATCAGCACACGCCTTGGCAAAAATAGTATCAAGCCGTTACTTCACAGGTTTTATATTGCAATCAGAATCGCTATCCTGAAAACAGTCGCCGGCGTAACGCACCGAGCGTCCATTTACCTTAGCCCCGCCGGCAGTCGCCGGGTGGGGCTTTCTTTTGGCGACTATACCGTTCGCCCATACAGTGCGGCATATTTTTCGGGGGTCGGGAAACCTGATCCATATGCAATCACTGCCCGCCGCTGTATGGCACAGCTGACGGTAGTCGCGGTCCCTGACTCAGGCATGACCATGATTGGGAGCCATGACTCCCGCCTTGCGACGGCCGGGAAAACGCATGCCTCGCTACCATTTCAACGTCTATGACGGCGTCGTCCTGCTCGACAAAAAGGGTGTCGAGCTGCCAGACTTAATTTTCGCTCGCCGTGAGGCTATCCAGTATGCCGGTGTGCTCCTAGAAGAAGGGGCAAGGCTAGAAAGCCTTGGCCAAGAGTGGCGAATGGAAGTAACGGATGGGACAAATCTGATACTATTCAGACTGAATTTCTTTGTAACACCGTCGTCAGCGGCTATCTCTTTTGAAAAAACGTAAGCGTAAAACATACCCTTCGATTTATCAACCCTGCTTGCACGGTTCGATTGTATGGCCCAGGCCTTGCCAAGGAGGCCGGCTCGTCGTGGAGACCGCGAGCCAACTTGCGGCGCGCTCCTGACGGGGCGCGTCGCACTTTCCTCGACATCGCGCAGAACCATGGACGCCAGGTGGCGAAGGCGGATGGGGGCTAGGCGCCGCAGCACATGTGCTGCGAGTGTGGGAGCGACTAGGTAGGGAACTCATACAACCATCTGCGCTCGCTTGCGTTTTCTTCCTGAGTTTGAGGTTTACAGCGCAGGAGGATCGCGATGGCACGGTTGTTCTGGCTCTCGGATGAAGCCTGGGCGCGGATCAAGCCGCACCTGCCGCACGGCCAACCCGGCAAGCCTCGGGTCGACGACCGGCGGGTGATCAGCGGCATCCTGCACGTCCTGAAGGTCGGCTGCCGCTGGCAGGATACGCCCTCCGCCTACGGGCCCCACACGACGATCTACAACCGCTACAACAGGTGGTCGCAGCGCGGGATCTGGCAGCGGCTGTTTGCCAAGATCGCAGCCGCAGGTCTGTTCCAGACGAGTTGATGCTCGATGCCACGCACGTGAAGGCCCACCGCTCGGCATCAGGCGGAAAAGGGGGCCTGGAGCCAGGCCATCGGGCGCTCGCGCGGCGGCTTCACGAGCAAAATCCATTGCTTGGCCGATGGTCGTGGCCGACCGGTTGCGTTCGCCCTGACGCCCGGCAACGTGGCCGACATCAGCATGGCCCTGCCTCTGGTGCAGGCCGTGGTGCCGCCCAAGCACCTGATCGCCGACAAGGCCTACGATGCGCAGAGCCTGAGAGATTGGCTCAAGAGCCACCGGGTGATCGCCACCATCCCGTCCACGGCCACCCGAACCCTCCCCTACAAGCACAGCCGGATCGCCTATCGGCGGCGCAATCGGATCGAGCGCCTGTTTGGTCATCTCAAGAACTGGCGGCGTGTGGCGACCCGCTACGACCGCTTGGCCTGCAACTACCTTGCCGCCGTCGCGCTCGTTTCCTGTGTCATCGCATGGACCTGAATAAGTCCCCTACTTAGCCCTTCGCGGTGATCGTCTCGACCCTGTTCTGGGGCTTCCTATGGGGGCCCATCGGCCTGATCCTGGCGACCCCGTTTACCGTCTGCCTCGCGGTGCTCGGCCGCCACGTCGACAGCCTGGCGTTCCTCGACGTACTGCTGGGCGATCGGCCGCCGCTGACGCCGGTGGAGAATTTCCACCAGCGAATGCTAGCAGGCGAACCCGACGAGGCGCGCGACCTCGGCGAGGCCATGCTGAAGGAGCGCTCCCTAGCCTCCTACTACGACGAGGTGGCGCTCAAGGGCCTGCAACTGGCCGCCAACGACCACGCCCGGGGCGTCGTAACGCCCGCTCAACTCGACGGCATCCGCGCTGCGGCCAGCGCCCTCTTGGAGGATTTCGCCGACCGTGCCGACGTCGCACCGACACCGAAGGGCTGGCCGGGCGACCTCAACCCAACGGCCTCGCCGACGCTGGCCGAGCGCGCGCATCCGACGACCGAGGCAGTGCCGGCACGAGCCCCGGTGCGGGACGCACGCCCGCCGGCATGGCAGGGCGCGCTACCAGTGCTGTGCGTGTCCGGACGCGGCCCACTGGATGAGGTCGCCTCCGCGATGTTGGCGCAGCTCCTCGGGAAGCATGGATTGGGCGCGCGGGTGCTCCCGCACAACGCATCCACCCGCGAGGGTATGCGCGACCTCGACGTGGCAGGGGTGGCAATGATCTGCGTCGCCTATCTCGATATTTCTGGCAACCCGGCTCACCTGCGATACCTGTTGGAACGCCTGCGTCGATACGCGCCCGGCGTGCCGATCCTCGTGGGAATGTGGCCGGTTGGCGATCGGGTGCTGACCGATGCTGCATTCGGACGGGAAATTGGCGCAGATGCATATACCTCGTCGTTACGCAGCGCCGTCGAAATCTGCCCGGCGGCCGCAAGCGGCGAGCATAATGGCGTCATATTGATCGCCGAGTGATCAGCAGCGAGCATTTGCTGATATATTTTCGCATCACTTTGTGCAAAATCATTTTGACCATAGAATTTAGACGGACATAACGACTGCGGTATTTTGCTAGCTATCCGCTTCCGGCCAGCATCTGCCGCCGTGCTGGAACTGCTTGAGCGTCTCAGATGGGTGGATTTCGACCGGTTCGCTTTCGGATGGCGGATGCGTCACAACGGACATAGCCGCGTCGACCGCTCGCGAGCCAAAACAGGCTCCCCTCGCTTTCACAAGGTCTGCTGATTGAACATGACCAGTAGCAAGGGTTCCCTCGTGTGAAAACGGGCCACGCCCCCTCCGTTAGGCCGCCGGTGGCCTACTAGATGCCAAGTAACTAAAATGTGTTTTAGCGCCCATGAGCCAAAGCTCGGATCAAGAGTTTAGACATCGGATTGCTGAAATGAATCATCTTTTCAGCCGCCACGGCTAATCTGGAGGATATTATTTTGCTTATACGATGCCTATCGGTCGCCGCGTTCCTGGCATTCGGAGCCGTTTCGCTTACAACACCCGCCTCAGCAATGCCGATTAACTCCGGCATTGATCTTGCGCCCTCAAGCACGATCACTCAAGTGCGCATGCAGCGTCGGATAACCAATTACCGCATGCGGCATCGTATGGCTCGTCGTCGGTTTGAGCATCGCAGAATGTGGGGCAACTGAAAATATTCCAGTTCGCCGGCTTGCATGCTGTGCAAGCCGGCGGCCATAAACGATATGCCTCTCACATTTACTTGTATAATCCTGACCGAAAAGTGGAGCGCTCGCTACGTCAGAAGTAAGCGCGTGCAGTCAGATGATAAATTCCGTTTTACTGCGTTGCTTTACAACAACGGATAGACGGCATTCCACTCAAGCCAAAAGGTGCCTGACCGTCGGCAAACGGCCGCTTCCGAAAGCGCCGACGACGCTCTAAGCGTCCGGGTTGGGTCAGCATTAGACCGTCCGCTTTTCCGCTGGTCCTTTTCCGAAGCGGCCATTCCGCTTTCGGCCAGACTACGCCATGCCGGATCACAAATGGGCGCAAAACCGACCGTTCGGCTCTGCGCCTATTTCAGACATTCAGTGATTGCACTGCGCTTCTTCGAACCGGAACATCAAGTGGTTCGCGTCGCGGTCCACGTTGCCTCATAAGCCAATTATCGACTTGAATTACCTTCGTTGGCCGAGCGTCCTCTCACGTGCGCCGGCTCAGAGGAACCCGATTGAGAAACAGGGGATCAGGATGATCACAACGAGGTCGACCAGCAAGGCCAGGATGACTTCCGCTGCCCGGGCCCGGAGATAAGATGCGACGGATCCTGGTACGTCGGAGGGCGGATAGACCCAGACATGCAGGCTACGGACTCATGCTGGCGTCCGAAATAGCGCCGCTGCTATGATCGCCGACGAATTCGTAAAAAAAACACAGAAAATCTTGCCCAGTCCTCTCGGAACAAAGGCTAACGCTTTCGTTGTTTTCTGCACATTTTGTGATAGCACTTAGCTCCTGCTCCACTCGTCTCGCGCAAGTAGAATTTAGCGCGGTTTAGTCGAGGGCGCCTGCGCAATATTCGTTCGAGCGAAGGCCAGGCCTACCAGTCGGTTTCGTCCTTGTCGGGCTGCATCGCCGCGGACGGCTGGAACAGCGCTCGGTTCTCCCGCACGATGTCCTGGAGAAACGCGACGATCGCCTTCGCGCGGGCCGGCGCCCGCACGTCGACATGGGTGACGAGCCAGTAGGAACGGGTGAAGCGAATACGCTCCGGTATGACTCGCCGCAGCGCCCTGTGCTGAGCAGCCATGAAGCAAGGCAGGATGCACAGACCGTAGCCGCTAAGCGTAGCACTGAGCTGAGTGATGATGTTCGAGATCTGTAGGTCCGCCCGCCGCCCCCGAATCAGTTCCGACAGGTAGTCGTGGGCGGGCGTAGGGATCATGTCATGGATGTAGCCGATAAGGCGGACGCCGTCGTAGTCGAGGTCGCCCTTGCCCGTGCCGTGTTCCCGCAAGAACTGCTCACTGCCGTAGAGCCCGTACTCGTAGTTCATAAGCTTCTGGGCCCGGAGCGGCCCCGCATCTGGCCGCTCCATGGTGACGGCAATGTCGGCTTCCCGCCGGGCGAGGCTGACGACGCCTGGATCGGCGATCAGTTCGAGGGTGACCTCCGGGTGGCGTCCAGCCAGGGTCTGCAGGTGTTGGGCGAGGAAGTAGGTGCCGAATCCTTCCGGCGTTGCCACCCGGACCGGCCCGGACATCTGCACCTTGGCTTCCATCAGGTCCGAGGAAATGCGGATAGCGACCGCCTCGATCCGCTCGGCTTCGCCGACGAGGCTACGGCCGGCCTCGGTGAGGACGTAGCCGGTGAGCAGACGGTCGAAGAGCCGGACCTGAAGAGCGTTCTCTAGAGACGTGATCCGGCGGCTCAGGGTCGAGTGGTCGACTCCGAGCTGCTGGGCGGCGACGGTTAGGCGCCCAGTTCGCACCACCGCCAAGAACGAGCGCAGGTCGTTCCAGTCGAAGTCAGGTCCTCTGGAATTCACGCACATCGAGCTTGCTCCGATTCACATTTTCCTGCCGGACGTGCGCCGGTACAACCCCGCAACACGAGACAAAATTCATAGAAGGGGGCCGTTGTCGCCCCTCAACGGAGCAACGCCATGTCCATGTACGCCAAGCTCAAGCGGCGCGCGGCGGAGGGCCGTCCGGCCCGCGTTGGTCTGATCGGCGCCGGGAAGTTCGGCTCAATGTTTCTGTCGCAGGCGTGGCGGACCCCTGGCATTCACCTCGTGGGCGTTTCCGACCTCTCGCCTGTCAATGCCAAGGCGTCGATGCACCGGGTCGGCTGGCCCAACGAGCGCTCCCAGACCGCATCCCTGGAAGAGGCGTCCCGGTCGCAGAAGACCTTCGTGACGGACGACACGGCGGCGATGATCGCCAGCCCCTTCATCGACATCGTCATCGACGCCACCGGCAGCCCCGCCGCCGGCATCCGCCACGTGATCGCCGCGTGCGCGCACCGCAAGCACATTATCATGGTCAACGTCGAGGCGGATGCGCTGGCCGGCCCGCTGCTGGCCCGCCGGGCCGCCGAGGCAGGAATCGTCTACTCCATGGCGTCGGGCGACCAGCCCGCCCTGATTGCCGAGCTGGTGGACTGGGCGCGCTGCGTCGGGCTCGACGTCGTCTGCGCCGGCAAGGGCACCAAGTATCTGCCGGTCTACCACCAGTCGACGCCCGACACGGTGTGGGGGCATTACGGCTTCAGCGAGGAGCAGGTCGCCGGCGGCGACTTCAACCCGCAGATGTTCAATTCCTTCCTCGACGGCACCAAGTCCGCCCTGGAGATGGCGGCGGTGGCCAACGGCTGCGACCTCAGCCCGCCGGACGACGGCCTCGCCTTCCCGGCCTGCGGCGTGGACGACCTGCCGAGCGTGCTCCGGCCGGTCTCGGACGGAGGCATCCTGCCCAAGAAGGGCACCGTGGAGGTGGTCTCGTCCATCGAGCGCGACGGGCGCCCAGTGTTCCGGGACCTGCGCTGGGGCGTCTACGCGGTGTTCGAGGCGGCAACGCAGTACGTGAAGGACTGCTTCAACCAGTACGGGCTGCAGACCGACGAGTCCGGCCGCTACGCCGCGATGTACAAGCCCTACCATCTAATCGGGCTCGAACTGGGCACTTCCGTGGCGAGCATCGCCACGCGGGGCGAGCCCACCGGCTCGACGAACGACTGGCGCGGCGACGTCATTGCCGTCTCCAAGCGGGCCTTAAAAGAGGGCGAGATTCTCGACGGCGAGGGCGGCTACACCGTTTACGGCAAGGTCGTGCCGGCCGAGACGTCCCTGCAAGTCGGCGCCGTACCGATCGGCCTCGCCCACGGCCTCAAGCTGAAGAACTCGGTGGCCGCCGGCCAGCCAGTCCGCTGGTCGAACGTCAGCTACGACGGCGCCAACCAGGCAATCGCCTTCCGGCAGGAGATGGAATCGATCTTCCGCGCGGAGAAGGGCCTCGAGCGCGCGTAAACTTTGCCACCACGACAACAGAGCCGCGCCGTAGCACGGGTCCAGGTTCCTAGAGGGCGAAAAGCCCCTGGCCCGACTTACCGCGAGATCAGGCCGCTTTTTGGGAGACACGCCGTATGATCCTTTCACGACGCATCCTGCTCAAGACGGCCCTCGCCTCGACGGCGGTGGCGAGCCCCTTCGTGACCCGAGCCTGGGCCCAAGCACCTAAATTTACTTATAAGTTCGCCAACAACGCCCCGGCGACGCACCCGATCAACGTCCGCGCGCAGGAAGCCTCGCAGAAGATCCTGGCCGAGACCAACGGCAGGTTCGAACTCAAGGTCTTCCCGAACAACCAGCTCGGCGGCGACCAGGATGTGCTCGGCCAGCTGCGGTCCGGGGCGGTGGAGTTCTTCGTCCTCTCTCCACTCATTCTCTCGACCTTGATCCCCAGTGCCTCGATCAGCGGCGTCGGCTTCGCCTTCGCTGACTACCCGGCAGTGTGGCAGGCGATGGACGGGGAACTGGGCGCCTATGTGCGCGCCCAGATTGCCAAGAGTGGCCTGATCGCCATGGACAAGATTTGGGACAACGGCTTTCGTCAGATCACCACTTCGAACCGGCCGATCAACACCCCGGCCGACCTCGGCAACTTCAAGATGCGCGTGCTGGCGAGCGCGATCTCGACCTCGATGTTCAAGGCGCTCGGCGCGTCACCCACCACCATATCCTTCGCCGAGACCTATTCCGCCCTCCAGACCAAGGTAACGGACGGCCAGGAAAACCCCCTGGCGCTGATCTCCACCGCCAAACTCTACGAGGTGCAGAAGTACTGCTCCCTCACGAGCCACATGTGGGATGGGTACTGGTTCTTGGGCAACCGCCGAGCATGGGAGCGGCTGCCGGCCGACGTTAAGGATATCGTCGCCAAGAACATAAACGCGGCGGGCCTCGCCGAGCGCGCCGACACCGAGGCGCTCAATTCCTCACTCCAGGGGGACCTGACCGCCAAGGGGCTGGTATTCAACAAGCCCGATCAGGCGCCCTTCCGCGACCAGCTGCGCAAGGCCAGCTTCTACGACGAGTGGAAGCGCAAGTTCGGCGACGAGGCCTGGGGCCTTCTGAACAAGGCCTCCGCTGGGGGGCTCGACTGAGCATGGCCCACGCGACGCACCTTGATGCGGGGACGCTCGCCGTCCCCGCCGGCCTCGGTCCTCGGCGCCGGTGGGCGCTCAAAGCCGGCGCTCTCCTCAAGCCGATGGTCGAGATCCCAGCCGCCCTCATCCTCGTGGCCGAGATCATCGTGCTACTGGTCGGCGTCCTCAGCCGCTACGTCTTCGAATCGCCGCTGATCTGGTCCGACGAACTCGCGAGCATCCTGTTCCTATGGCTCGCCATACTCGGCTCTGTCCTCGCCTTCCAGCGGGACGAGCACATGCGCATGACGGCGGTGGTGGCGATGATGTCACCCGGCCTTCGGGCCTTCTTTGACGTCATCGCGATCGTGGCGCCGCTGGCCTTCCTCGTGGTGGTCTGGCACCCAGCCTACGAGTTCGCGGTGGAGGAATCCTTCGTCACGACCCCGGCACTCGAGCTGTCGAACGCGTGGCGGGCGGCCGCCCTGCCGATCGGCCTCGGACTGATGGGGCTCGTAGCCTCCCTGCGGCTCGCCGCCGTGGGGGACCTCCGTCATATCCTCGGGGCGGTCGCGGTGGTGGGGGCGACGATCGCCCTGTTCGTGACCCTGGCCCCGGTGCTCCAGCCGCTTGGCAACCTCAACCTCGTGATCTTTTTCGTCGGCCTGGTGGGGCTGATGGTGCTCGGCGCCGTGCCAATCGCCTTCGCCTTTGGGCTTGCCACCTTTGCTTACATCGTGCTCACGACGAGCACCCCTTCGATGGTGGTGGTGGGGCGCATGGACGAAGGGATGAGCCACCTCATCCTGCTCGCCGTGCCGCTCTTCGTGTTCCTTGGCCTGCTAATTGAGATGACCGGCATGGCCAAGGCCATGGTCGGTTTCCTAGCTAGCCTCTTGGGACATGTGCGCGGCGGCCTGCACTACGTGTTAGTCGGCGCGATGTACCTCGTCTCAGGAATCTCGGGCTCGAAGGCCGCCGACATGGCCGCCGTTGCCCCAGTCCTGTTCCCGGAAATGAAGGCGCGGGGCGTCAAGGAAGGCGACCTCGTGGCCTTGCTCGCCGCCACCGGCGCGCAGACCGAGACGATTCCGCCCTCGATCGTGCTAATCACCATCGGCTCGGTGACGGGCGTGTCGATCACCGCCCTGTTCACCGGCGGTCTCCTGCCGGGTCTGGTCCTCGGCCTCATCCTGTGCGCCCTCGTCTGGTGGCGCTACCGGGGCGAGGACCTCAGCCACATCAAGCGCCCGTCCCGGGCAGTGATCGGCCGGGCCTTCGTCGTGGCAATCCCGGCGCTAGCGCTGCCCTTCGTGATCCGCTTTGCGGTGGTGGAGGGCATCGCCACAGCCACTGAGGTGTCGACCATCGGCATCGCCTACTCTTTCGTAACGGGCCTGTTAATCTACCGACAGTTCGACTGGCGGCGCCTCTACCCAATGCTGGTGACGACAGCGGCCCTATCGGGGGCGATCCTGCTCATTATCGGCGCGGCGACTGGCATGGCGTGGTCGCTGACGCAATCGGGCTTCTCGGCTTCTCTAGCGACCTTCATGACGGGGTTGCCCGGCGGCATCCCGACCTTCCTGGCCGTCACCATCGTCGCCTTCGTGATCCTCGGCAGCGTCCTAGAGGGCATACCGGCCATCGTGCTGTTCGGGCCGCTGCTGTTCCCCATCGCCAAGCAGGTGGGGGTCAACGAGGTCCACTACGCGATGGTGGTGATCCTATCCATGGGCATCGGCCTGTTCGCCCCGCCCTTCGGCGTCGGCTACTACGCTGCTTGTGCCGTGAGCCGGATTCATCCCGACGCGGGGATGCGGCCCATCGTCGGCTACATGCTCGCCCTCCTGATCGGGACGATCATCATCGCCGCCGTGCCGTGGATCTCGACAGTCTTTCTCTGAAAATCCTGGGTCTCCGAAGGACCGAGGTCTTCGGTGGGGTCCGGGTGCCAAGCCCCTGTGTCGCCCGATTCCCGGAGCGCTGGGCGCTGCCTTGTACTCGCCGGAGGGTTCGGCACTCCGGACACTCATGACCTTCATGTAGTCACCAAGGGATCATTCCATGTCCACCGCCGACATCGCACCAATCGGCTTCGCGCTACGCAACGGCTGCCGGATCACCCACGGCACCGGCGCCAATGTGAAGACCCCATTCAAGACCATCCCGCTGACAATGCACGAGCTCTATCCCGGCGGCGCCCTCGCCACGCCTTCGACACAGCGCGGGCAGCTCGGCTTCATCCCCTTCAACCACGAACTGCGCCTACCTCGGCACGTCCATGTCACAATGGCTGAACGCGACGAGGACCGGCGGCTCCTGGCCGAGCGCATCCTTGTGACCGGCGGCGTCGGCCTCGTGGAGCTGAACGGTGAGGTCTACGTGATCCCACACGGCTGCCTCGTAGATATCCCCGAGGGCGTTCCCCACACTTGGAGCGCCTGCCCCCCCGGCGTCGCGATGCCCGACGGCACCAAGACCACGGGCCAGTTCCTGATGGTCTACGACTACGCAGAGCCCACGAGCTTCTTCCCCGTGGAGGGGACGCACACCCTGAACTCGATGGTCGATTACGTCCGCTACGACGGCAAGCTCGCCGACATCTGCTTCCCAACCCTCACAGCCGAGCAGGTGAAGACCGGGGCTTCGTTCGTCTGGAACGACGGCCTGATCGCTCCTGACCAGGGGCAGCACTGACCCATCCCCATCCCCCCACGACGCAGGACTGCCATGAATTCACGCGCGACCCGACCCATCGCGGACCGCCTTCACGAGGGGCCCGTCGACTACCGCAACTACATCGACGGCCAGTTCGTCGATGGCGGCGATTACATCGAAGTGACGAACCCCGCCGACGGCCGCCTCTTGGGGCGCGTTCCGGAGAGCGGCGCCGACACCGTGGACGCCGCTGTAATAGCCGCTCGCCGAGCCCAGTCTGCCTGGGAGAAGCGCCCGCCCATCGAGCGCGCCGGCTACCTGCGGCAGATCTCGGCTAAGGTGCGCGAGCACCGGGTGGAACTCGCCGACATCATCGTCCGGGAGCAAGGTAAAGTCCGGCCGCTCGCCGAAGTCGAGATCGACTTCACCGCGAGCTACATCGACTACATGGCCGAGTGGGCCCGCCGGCTCGAAGGCGAGGTCATCACCAGCGACCGGCAGAACGAGACGATCTTCCTGCTGCGCAAGCCGATGGGGGTAGTCGCCGGCATCCTGCCCTGGAACTTCCCATTCTTTCTGATCGCCCGCAAGCTCGCCCCGGCGCTGATCACCGGTAACACCATCGTCATCAAGCCGAGCGAGGAGACGCCGATCAACGCCTTCGTCTTCGCCGAATTGCTGGCCGAGACGGACCTGCCTGCTGGCGTCGTGAACATTATCGGCGGCCGGGGCGCCGCCGCCGGCCAAGCTATGGTCGAGCACCGCAGCGTCGACCTCGTGACCTTCACCGGGAGCGTCGCCACCGGCTCGCGGATCATGCAGACTGCCGGCCGCAACCTCACCCGGGTGAACCTCGAACTTGGGGGCAAGGCTCCGGCGATCGTGCTCGCCAACGCCGACCTCGATCTCGCCGCCAAGGCGATCTACGATTCCCGCGTCATCAACACCGGGCAGGTCTGCAACTGTGCCGAGCGGGTCTACGTCGAGCGTGCGGTCCACGACGCGTTCATCGACAAGCTGAAGGGTCTGTTCGAGGCTACACGCTACGGCGACCCGTCCCACGAGACCGACCTGCACATGGGGCCGCTGGTGAATAAGATTGGCCTCGACAAGGTCGCCCGGGCCGTCGACCTCGCCCGGGAGCAGGGTGGCACGGTCATCACCGGCGGGCGGATCGCCGATCGGTCGTCGGGCTTCCACTACGAGCCGACCCTAATCGCAGGCGTGGGCGCCGACCACGACATCATGCGCAGCGAGACCTTCGGGCCGGTCCTGCCGGTACAGGTGGTGGACGGCCTTGACGAGGCCATCACCCTTGCCAACGACTCCGAGTACGGGCTGACCTCGTCGATCTTCACCAACGATCTCAACGCTGCGCTCCAAGCCAGTCGCGAATTGAAGTTTGGCGAGACCTACATCAATCGCGAGCATTTCGAGGCGATGCAAGGCTTCCACGCCGGCCGTCGCAAGTCCGGCATCGGCGGCGCCGACGGCAAGCATGGCCTCTACGAGTTCACCGAGACCCATGTGGTCTACATTCAGGGCCGGTAAGCTCGTACGACGAGTCCGGCGCCGGCATCACGGGCTTTGCCCCGCGGCGCCGGGCCGACTGGATCTAGTCGCTGGTACCCGGCATATGACGGACCGCCCGGGGCTCCGCTCTGTCGCGCTGCCGCTGCGGAATGATGAAATGCGCGTCCTGAACTGCTTTAATTTCCACGACTTTCGGCGCTTGGCAAAGCGCCGGCTGCCTAGGCCGATCTTTGACTACATCGACGGTGCAGCGGACGACGAAACAACCTACCGGCGCAACACCTCATCCTTCGAAACCTGCGACCTCGTTCCCAACGTGCTGCGAGGCGTGCGCGACATTGACATGTCCGTGACCGTGATGGGCCAGAAGCTGGCAATGCCGGTCTATTGTTCGCCCACCGCCCTGCAGCGGCTGTTCCACCATCAGGGGGAGCGTGCGGTCGCCGCGGCAGCAGCTCGGTACGGAACGATGTTCGGCGTCTCATCGCTGGGCACCGTTAGCCTCGAGGAGGCACGGCAGATCAGCAGTGGCCCGCAGGTTTATCAATTCTACTTCCACAAGGATCGCGGCCTGAATCGCGAGATGATGGCCCGGGCCAAGGCTGCGGGCGTCGAGGTCATGATGCTGACCGTCGACAGCATCACCGGCGGCAACCGGGAGCGCGACAAGCGCACCGGCTTCGCCATCCCATTCCATCTGACGCTGGCCGGAATGGCGCAGTTCGCAATGAAGCCCGCTTGGGCGTTCGATTACATCACCCACGAGTCCTTCAAGCTGCCGCAACTCGACAACCACGTTGACATGGGCGGTGGGGCCCTCTCGATCAGCCGCTACTTCACGGAGATGCTCGATCCGGCCTTGGCCTGGAACGACGTTGCCGAGATGGTGCAGGCTTGGAATGGGCAGTTCTGCCTGAAGGGTGTAATGTCTGTTGAGGACGCGAAGCGCGCCGTTGAGATCGGGTGCACCGGTATCGTCCTATCCAACCATGGCGGCCGGCAACTCGATGGCTCGCGGGCGGCTTTCGACCAGCTTGCGGAGATCGTCGATGCGGTCGGTGACCAGATCGACGTGATCATGGACGGCGGCGTGCAGCGCGGCACCCACGTCCTCAAGGCTCTGGCGCTCGGCGCAAAAGCGGTCGGGGTCGGCCGGTACTACCTTTTTCCGCTAGCCGCCGCCGGCCAAGCCGGCGTGGAACGGGCATTGGAACTGATGAAGATCGAGATCGAGCGCGATATGAGGCTGATGGGATGCACATCAATTGATCAGTTGAGCCGCAATAATTTAAGGTTCCGTTGAGCAATTCAATATCGATCGGTAATGCTTGGAAAAACCTTTAATTTAATTATGGGCTGACATAAGATCAATAAGGTAAACATGGAAAACTAGAATATTGCTAAATTCCGCAGCTTTGAGCGGGCATCTGTGTATCTATTGGCATTTTTCGTAACTATATACCTTGAGAGCTGTGATCATGAACCACTCGAAAAGTGCAAACGGGCCACAATCCGCTGCCGTGGTTCTGAATGCTGCGTTATAAATGCTCAATCCTGCGATCAATTTTGGCATAAGAAGAGCAACGCCCCTCCGTCGAGGGAAACTTCGGAATTAAATTTAATATAATTCTTGGCTCTTTTTCCACTAATGGGCATGGCGTCATAGAATTTGGATGACTAGACGGGGCTGCTACAGGACCATCCGCTTTTCGGGCCGCCTTCTTCGAAGCGGACGCGCAGCTTTCGGCCAGCTTCGGTTGTGTTGGCCAGCGCCTCTGAACGGCTGGGTTGGGTGGTCTCCGGCCTGTCTGGTTTCGGGGATGATATGGCTGACAATTGCCATGCGGACCTTGGTCGTCCTCAACTGCTTCCTGAGCGCAGCGGCCAGATCCCTCTTAGGCA
>NZ_JAKSYN010000121.1:0-331 GCF_022829565.1 Methylobacterium sp. J-001 | reverse complement strand
CTTCATGGTGCTGCGGGTCCAACCATGCGTCTCGCGACTCACGGGGTCCGGGCATTATTCTGCATCGAATGCCGCCGAGGGGAAGCTGCTGGCTGACAGACCGCCCCCTCGCGTCGCGGCGCCGGGCGTCGTAGACCGCTCCTACAGGCCTTCGATCTTGAACGTCACGGCCTGTACGTCAACCTGGAGCGCGGCAACCGCAACCAGGGCGCCCTCGTCGTCAACGCCGCCAACCTCGTCCCGGTCGCCTACAGCGCCATCGGTCGCCGCGACGACGAGTTCGCCGTCGTCCGCGCCGGCCTGAACTACAAGTTCGGCTCGTACTAAGACC
>NZ_JAKSYN010000117.1:0-908 GCF_022829565.1 Methylobacterium sp. J-001 | reverse complement strand
CCTCGACCAGGCCCTGACCAAGCTCAACACCGCGGTCGGCGCCGGCAGCTTCTCGAAGAGCACCGACGGCACCAAGATCGTGATGAACGCGTCCTCGGACGTGGAATTCAAGACCTCGGCCGACCAGACCGCGCTGGGCTTTGCGGGCGGTACGGCCTCCTCCGGCCCGACCTACGGCACGACCGCCGCGGCCGGCCAGAGTTCGGACCTGAGCGTGTCGGGCGTCTCGGCCCGAGCGACGCTCGCCTCGCAGTACAACAGCCTGCTGACCCAGATCGACCAGCTCGCCGGTGATTCGAGCTTCAACGGTACGAACCTGATCAACGGCAAGGGCGACAACAACAACCTGACGATCAACTTCAACCCGAAGGGCAACTCGAACCTCACGGTCTCGGCGACCGACGAGACCTCGAGCGGCCTCGGCCTGACCTCGATCACCAGCACCTCGACCAAGACCTCGACGATCGGGCAGGGCAGCTTCCTGCTCAACGCCGACATCAACACGACCCTGAACAAGCTCACGACCGCATCGAGCCAGTTGCGCACCGATGCGTCCACCTTCGGCTCGAACCTCTCGGTGGTGCAGAACCGCCAGGACTTCAGCAAGAACCTGATCAACGTGCTCGACACCGGCGCGTCGAACCTGACGGCGGCGGATCTGAACCAGGAGGCTGCGAACTCGCAGGCCCTGTCCACCCGCCAGTCCCTGGGCATCTCGGCCCTGTCGCTGGCGAACCAGGCTCAGCAGGGCATCCTCCAGCTGCTGCGCTAGAGCTGTTGTCGTTTAGGTTGGGTCATAAGCGTCGTATCCGGCGGCGGCGATGTAGTTGCGGCATTCCGCTGGAGTGAAGGCTGCGAAGGCCCGGGCGATGGCTGCCCAAAGGTCTGGGACGGTTCGGGCAGCGGCG